>JAUZOH010000010.1 GCA_030706565.1 Bacteroidota bacterium
ACATCTACGTTGTACGATAGTATTTCAGCAAATAGTCGTTTATTTAGTGTAAATGACAGTGGAGTAGTTCAGACACGTACAGACCTGAAGCAGCTGGCTTATGCCGTAAGATGCGTTAAGGATGTTGTATCCACACCTACTGCAGGAGCGATTACGGATGCGGCATTGAGTACTTTGAATGCCGGATTTATAAGCCGACGGGATGCAGCATTCGAAGCATTAAGAACATCGCCTTTGGACAGGTGATACAGGAAATTCCGGCACACCGGTATTGTAGAATCTTGCATCTAACCGGTACACTGCTTCCGGAAATACCCTATCATAATATAAATATAACACACATAATAACAGAATGAAACGAATTTGTTTAACCCTATCGACTTTACTTTTACTATCCTGTTGGATGATGGCTCAGAATAAAATTTTCTCATCAAAATATGATGAAAAAATAAATCAGTTGATTACAAAGATGACCCTGGAGGAGAAGGTTTTCCAGCTTGCCAGTCAGTATCCCAATGCCAACGCAAGATTAGGAATACCCAACCTGAGTGCCAACGAGTGTCTGCATGGGGTGAAGATGAAAAATGCCACCGTTTTTCCACAAGCCATAGCCATGGCCAGTACCTGGGACGAGGATTTGATTGAAAAAATGGGAAATGTGGTGGCTAAGGAGTCAAGAGCTTATGGCATACATCATTGTTTCACCCCGATGCTATCGGTGGTTCGCGATGCCCGCTGGGGACGTACCGAGGAGAGCTACGGCGAAGACCCTTTTCTGGTTGGCTGCATAGGAAGCGCCTACATCAACGGATTGCAGGGTAAAGGAGCCAATCGGTTTGATAAAGATCATATCATCGCTACCGCCAAACATTTTGTGGTGGATGGTGAACCTATGGCAGGAGCCAATGGCGCTGCAATGGACGTTTCGGACTATAATCTGTACAACATACACCTGTATCCATTCCGCATGGCCATTGAAAAAAGCCGGGTTGGCAGTATTATGCCTGCACACCATTTGCTCAACGGAGTGCCCTGCCACGGCAATAAATATCTTTTGGTGGATGTACTGCGTAATCAAATGAAATGGGATGGTCTGATTGTTTCGGATAACAACGATATTAAAAATATGGTGACTAACTTTGGGTATGCTGCCAATTTCACAGACATTGCCAAACGTGCCCTGGAAGTAGGAGTTCACGAAGAGCTGGCCATGTTCAGAGGGTGGGACAATACCCGCATGTATGGCGACAACCTGATAAAAGCAGTGCAGGAAGGCAAAATTCCGGTCAAACTGGTTGACGATGCCGTTTTTATGGTGTTGAAGGCCAAATACAACCTGGGACTTTTTGAATCGGACAAGGCATACAACGATAAGTTTGATTTAATTAAGCATCCCGAAAAACGGGTGGCCGGCAGCTACTCGCAGGATTATGTGGAGCAATTCCAAAAGGCAAACTATTACGGTGTTTCTCGCCCCAATCTGAATGAAGTGCTCAATGATCCCACTCATGCCAGACTGGCACTGGATGTTGCTCATAAATCCATTATCCTGCTTAAGAATCAGAATTCATTACTTCCCCTCGATAAAAACAAAATCAGAAAGGTTGCTGTAATTGGCCCCAATGCCAACTGCATGCGGGTGGGAGGATACTCGGGTGCTCCTAAGTATTTCGTTACCGTATTCGATGGAATAAAAAAACTGCTGGGCAGCAAGGCTGAAGTAAGCTACGCCAAAGGCTGCGAAATGGCTTCGGACAAAAAAGAGGACTTTACCGAAGCAGTGACACTGGCGCAACAGTCGGATGTGGCCATTGTGGTGGTAGGTGGTTCGGAAGAGACCTGCCGCGAAAATGAAGACATTGACAATTTAGACCTCACCGGTAATCAGACCGAACTGGTAAAAGCCGTTCAGGCAACGGGCAAACCTTGTGTGGTGATTTTGCTCAATGGTCGTCCTCAATCCATTGGCTGGATTGCCGAAAATGTACCTGCCGTAATTGAAGGCTGGTACCTCGGACAAGAAACCGGAACCGCACTTGCCGATGTGCTGTTCGGGGTTTATAACCCAAGCGGTAAACTTCCTATTACCTTCCCCCGCAATGTGGGACAGGTACCTTTGTTCTACAACAAAATGGAGCCCGGACGTCCACGACGCATTTTCCAATCCGACCCAAGCCCGCTTTACCCTTTCGGTTACGGACTGAGTTACACGCAATTCAAACTCTCTGCCCCTACCCTGGCCAATGCAAAAATTGCTCCTGACGGAAAAACAACCCTGAGCGTGAGCATAACCAATACAGGCAAGATGGATGGAGAAGAGGTGGTACAACTCTACGTGCACGATCTGATATCCAACCGGGTTCGTCCGGCGAAAGAGTTGCGCGGGTTTAAACGTGTTGCCATCAAAGCAGGAGAGACACAAAACCTGAGCTTTGAAATAGGTAAGGAACAACTCGAATACTGGAACGGTGGCTGGGTGGTAGAGCCAGGCGATTATCAACTTATGGTAGGCACCAACTCTGTAAATCTGCAATCCGTATCGTTGAAAGTGGAGTAAAGTTGTCGTTCGATAAATTATTGACAATAATTGCTATACAATTATTGTAATGTACTAAAAACTATTTAAAAAAAATGAAAAAGTCATTGTTAATTTCATTGGGATTAGGGCTGATGTTGAACGTTAGCGCCCAACAAATTGGAGTTTTAAAGAAATTTACTTTCGGAAATGGGAATCAAAAAAATGCCATTAAGATAGATAGCACGACTAAATACACTGAAACGAATGTATACGGACTTACGACTTTCGGAAAAATGACTGTTGACAAACGATTTATTGCTTCCGAAAAACCGTTTTTTTTCTCAGTTCAATTGCCCGAAGGACATTATCGTGTTACCTTGACGCTGGGAGGAAATCCCGAAGGTTCATCTACCACCCTGAAGGCAGAATCGCGCCGCTTGATGTTCGAAAACCTGAAAACGAAAGCGGGGAAAACAGTCACAAAAACAATTGTCGTAGACTTGCGCACACCTCAAGTTGATGATTCAACTAAAATAAAACTGAAACCCCGCGAA
Organism: Bacteroidota bacterium; assembly: GCA_030706565.1. Classification (NCBI taxonomy): domain Bacteria; kingdom Pseudomonadati; phylum Bacteroidota; species Bacteroidota bacterium. The sequence continues at coordinate 3,073 of JAUZOH010000010.1, forward strand.
TTGAATTTTAATAATTGGGACAATAAACTAACGTTGGAATTTGCAGGTGAAAAACCTTGCATTTCGGCCATTGAAATACAAAAAGCAGATAAATTGCCTACCATTTTCCTGGCCGGAAACTCTACTGTTACCGATCAGGAATACGAACCGTGGGCTTCGTGGGGGCAAATGTTCACTTGTTTTCTGAAACCCAATGTGGTGGTAGCCAATTTTGCTGAGTCGGGCGAAACATTGCTGGCTTTCAAACGCGAAAATCGCTTGAAAAAGATACTAAGTCTTATGAAAAAAGGCGATTACCTGTTTATGGAGTTTGCCCACAATGACCAAAAGCCGGGTTGGAATCACCTCGACGCATTTACAACCTACAAAGCTGAATTAAAATATTACATTTCAGAAGCAAAAAAGAAAGGTGGTATTTCGGTGTTGGTAACTTCCACCAACCGTCGCCGTTTTGATGAAAATGGAAAGATTATCAACACACTCGAAGATTTTCCGGCAGCAATGCGTCAGTTGGCAACGGAAGAGAATGTTATGTTGGTGGATTTGAATGCCATGAGCAAAGATTTGTACGAAGCGTTGGGACCCGAAACTTCGAAAAAAGCCTTTGTGCATTATCCAGCCAACTCATATCCCGGTCAAACACAGGCGTTTGCAGACGATACGCACTTCAATCCGTATGGTGCGTACGAACTGGCAAAATGTGTTATTCAAAGTATTGTAACAAATAATTATCCGATGAAACAATTTGTGAATGATAACTGGAAAACTTTCAATCCGAAACAGCCGGATTCGTTGACAGACTTTCATTGGTACGAAAGTCCGTGGGTGGACGTGTTGAAACCGGATGGAAATTGACCCCTAACCCCTAAAGGGGAATTAGGCAAGTCGTCATGTTCTATTGCTGATCCAGCAAAATCTATAAAATGTAAAATTAATAAGATTTGATTATTACTTAGAATTTTAATTACCAAAATGATTATAATAGTGAGAAACTCTATTGTGCTTCTATTTTTCGCCCTCATTGGGTTGACTGTAACTGCTCAGAATCCCTTTTTACCGCCCTACGCCTTTATTCCAGATGGCGAACCTCATGTATTTAAAGTAGGAGATGAGGAACGTTTATTTATCTATGGATCCAGAGATGAGCGGGTAACAGCCTATTGTGGCGAAGGTCATGATGTGTGGTCGGCTCCTGTCAATGACCTCACTAAATGGACTTGCCACGGAGAGATTTTTAATATAAAACAAGTTCAGGCTTTGGGTTATGGAAAAGTAAAAGACCAGCATTTTGGAGCTCCGGATTGTGTTTATAATCCGGTAACCAAAAAATACTATTTATATACCTTTTTAGGTGCTACATATAAATTAGATGGCATTCAGGGACCCAAAAAAGACAGCGTGAAATTCTCCGAAACTTTTGGAGCATTTGGACCAAAATGTGTAATGGCTCAAAGTGATTCACCTTATGGCCCTTTCACCAATCCGGTGATGTGCGATTGGGAGGTGGTAAATGCTGCCGGAACTTTCGATCCTTCGGTGGTGGTCGTTACCCAACCTGATGGCAGTGTGCGTGTATGGGCATATTGGGGGATGAAACTTGGCGACCGCTGGGCAGAACTCAATCCCACAGATATGCACACGGTGATCAATTCTTTCACTCGTAAACCCGACCGCAAATCGACCTACAAGACCTTGAACAATCCGGCTTTGAACAACAATGCAACACTTTATGAAGCATCTTCCATTAAGCAGGTTGCCAAGGATAAGTTTGTATTTATTTTCTCGCCCAATGGAAAAATTAGTGCGCTTACTTACTGTTACAGCAATTCGCCCGAAGGACCCTGGACTTATGGTGGGGTGATTATCAACAATAATAAAAATTACCGAGGTGCTAATAATCATGGTAGTATTGTCAAAGTGAAAGATCAATGGTACATGGTATATCACCGCCAGGCACCCAATAGCTACAACCGCCAGGCAATGATTGAACCCATTGATTTGCGCATTGAAGGCGATAAAGTGGTGATTCCTGAAGTAGAAATGACTTCTCAGGGAATTTTCAAAGAGGGGTTACCTTATCAAAAAAGGTATTATGCCGGAATTGTCTGTCATATCGAAGGAAAAGCTTATGTGGATGGAATACGTCGTGTAAAAGATGGTTACAATCCGGTGGTGGTAGATACCACTGGAGCTGTGTTAGGATATAAGTACTTCAATTTTGGAACAGAAAAATTGAAAAACCTTTCATTGGTGCTGAATGCTCAAGCGACAAATAAATTCAACCTAAAAATTGAAGTTATGCCCAAAGGTGGTTCGAAGCGAATAATGATTGGCGAACAAGAGTTTATCCCTTCAGGAAAAGGCAAAAGTCAATTTGTAGATTATAAAATGGCTTCCATAAAACCGGATAAAAATTTGGAACTCCAACAAATGGGCGGAATTACCGGAAGCATGGCTGTTTTTCTAACTGTAAAACCTGCGGGTTCTAAAGTTGAGATGAAGGAGTTGGAGTTGAAGTAATCGCTTTTTTCGGCATGGCCGTGGAGTGGGATGTGGATTTTAAGCTTATGCACCTTATGACACCGTTGTAGAAGGTGTTTTGAAAAACGGGAAAGTGGTGGAATTAAATGTTTAGCCGCAAGAAAGGAAAAAAGACATTGAATTAATGTAGAAAAAATAATGTTGTGAATTGTTGTTATTACGCAGATTTGCTATAGAAAATGAAAAAGAAATCAGGACTTGTAATGTTGGCTTTAATAAGTGTTTTTACACTTACAGCACAAAATAAAAATATAAAATATCCCTATAAGTTTAAAACTAAAGGCAATCCATTTGTAGAGTATATGTACACGGCAGACCCTACTGCAAGGGTATTTAATGGTAGACTATATGTTTATCCTTCGCACGACCGTGATACGGCAACCTCCTTTACTATGGACGACTGGCACGTGCTTTCTACCAAAAACATGAAAGACTGGACAGATCATGGTGTTTGCCTGAGTCTCAGCAACCTGAATTGGGCTAAAAAATATGCATGGGCACCCGATTGTGTTTATAAAAATGGCAAATACTATTTTTATTACCCTACCGACAAGGATTATATTGGAGTAGCGGTTGGTAAAACGCCTTATGGCCCATTTACTGATCCGCTTAAAAAACCTTTGCTCAATCGCAAAACGCAGGGTGTAATTTGTACAGGTGATTTTATTGACCCCTGTGTTTTTATCGATGATGATGGAAGTGCCTATATTTATTTCGGACAGAATGAGGTAAATATGGTGAAACTAAATGACGATATGATTTCGTTTAGCGACACAGTGCGGGTTTTGAAGGGAGTCGATGGCTTTTTCGAAGCAGCATGGATGCACAAATATAGAGGGAAGTACTATCTATCCTATTCAGGACCCATTGCAGGCAGAAAAAAAATACTTTATGCTGTAAGTAATAGCCCTTACGGACCATTTGAGTTCAAAGGTGAAATTCTTCAACCTATGAACAGTTGTACCAACCACCATTCCATTGTTGAATATAAAGGGAGATGGTATTTATTTTACCACAATTCCGATTTGTATTTTGAACAAAATCCGAATGAGAAACCTGAATGTAACTGGCAAAAACCAAGTCCATTCCGAAGATCAATATGTGTTGATTATCTGTATTACAACGAAGATGGAACAATCCGGAAAGTGATACCCACAAAAACGGGTGTTGACAAAATTGAATAATACTTCATTTTCTAATGTAAGTAATGGCTAAAATATAATGTCGTATTTTTCACCGTAATTAGTCAGTATGTTTGTTATACTATTTTTGAGGTTTTGAAATATAAAATTTCTTCCATAAAGCTGGATAAAAATTTAGAACTACAACAAATGGGCGGAATTGCCGGAAGCATGGCTGTTTTTCTAACTGTGAAACCTTCGGGTTCTAAAGTTGAAATTAAGGAGTTGGAATTGAAGTAATCTGAGCACGTAAAATCAGTAGAATTAAGAATTAAGAAATTACTGACAACGTTTCTAACCTCAAGTAATACATAGAAAAACTTTGTAGAGTTTCACAATAGAGTATATGAAACTAATTAAAAAATAAAAAAAATGAAAATGAAATTATCTTGTTATCTATTCTTGTTTTTGTTGTTACTTTCCTCAAAAGTAATCAGTCAAAATTCAATTTATAAAGATTCTGACGCCCCTGTTGAAAAACGTGTTCAGGATTTACTTTCCAGAATGACATTGGAAGAAAAAGTGTCGCAAATGATGCACCAGTCCCCTGCAATAAAAAGACTGGATATACCACAATACAACTGGTGGAACGAGTGTTTGCATGGAGTGGCGCGTGCAGGTCAGGCCACAGTTTTTCCACAAGCCATTGGCATGGCAGCTACTTACGATGAGAACTTGATTTATCGTGTTGCTACAGCCATTTCTGACGAAGCACGAGCTAAAAATAATTATTACAAAAGTATTGGACAACGTGGATATTACCAAGGCCTTACCTATTGGTCGCCAAATATAAATATCTTCCGTGACCCACGTTGGGGACGAGGGATGGAAACCTATGGTGAAGATCCTTTTTTGACAGGAACAATTGGAGTTCAGTTTATCAAAGGTTTGCAAGGCAATAATCCCAACTATTTTAAACTTATAGCTACCCCAAAACATTATGTGGTTCACAGTGGTCCCGAAGCTAATCGTCACGAATTTGATGCCGTAGCTGACTTACGTGATTTTTACCTGACCTATCTACCTGCTTTTGAAATGGCGGTGAAAGAGGCTAATGCTCAATCTGTGATGTGTGCTTACAATCGTACCAACGGTGATTTGTGTTGCGGTAGCGATCAATTACTGAAAAATGTGTTGCGTTTGGGTTTTGGTTTCAAAGGTTATATTGTATCCGATTGCGATGCAATTGAAGATTTTTACAGTAAATCAGGTCATAAAGTGGTGGATACAGAGCCCAAAGCAGCTGCCCTGGGAGTTAAATCGGGTACTGATTTGAATTGTGGCCGAGCTTATAAAGGCTTACTTAAGGCGGTAAAAACAGGATTGATCTCTGAGGGTGAAATAGATAACTCCCTGACTCGTTTGTTGAAAGCCAGATTTCAATTGGGGATGTTTGATGACGACAGTAAAGTGCCATATACCTCTATACCTTTGTCGGTTGTAGAGAGCAAAGAGCACATTCAATTAGCATTGGAAACTGCCCGCAAATCGATGGTTCTTTTACAAAACAACAATTCCCTATTACCCATTAAAAAATCGGTTAAACGGGTGGCAGTTATTGGCCCGAATGCCGATGATATTGAACCTTTATATGCCAATTACAATGGTTTTTCCAAATCACCTGTAACCGTTTTGCAGGGTATTAAAAATAAATTGCCGAATGCTATCGTCAGTTACGCCAAAGGATGTGATTTAGCTCCAAATCTTCCTTCATTGGTAACAATACCTTCCGGTGCATTATATAGCGATAAGAATTGTATGAAAAGTGGACTTGTTGGTGAGTATTTCGCCAACGATACTTTGGCAGGAAAAGCTTTTTTAACCCGAATCGATAAACAAGTTGATTTTAATTGGTGGAACGATTCCCCAATGCAAGGTCTTGATGCACAGAATTTCAGTGTGCGTTGGAGTGGCTACGTGAAAGCACCGGTTACAGGCGATTTCTATATCGGATTTCAATCAGCCTATATGACTATGTGGGTAAATGATGAATTGATCGGGACCAATCACAATGTGCACGCGCCCAATAAAACCTACAAAAAGCTGCATTTTGAAGCAGGTAAGTCATATAAACTACGTCTGGAGTTGAAAAGACATCGTGGCATGGCATTCGAAAAATTGATTTGGGAAGTACCAAATCCAAATCTGAAACAACAAGCCATTGAGTTGGCGAGTAAATCCGATGTGGTAGTATTGTGTATGGGCTTGTCGCCATTGCTTGAAGGGGAAGAGATGAAAGTGGAAGTAGATGGTTTCTTTCAGGGTGACCGCGTTTCACTGGATATCCCGAAGGTGCAAACCGATCTGATGAAAGAGTTGAAAAAACTGGGAAAACCAATGGTGTTAGTACTAATGAACGGAAGTGCATTATCCATTAACTGGGAAAAAGAAAATATCCCAGCCATACTGGAAGCATGGTATCCCGGTCAGCAAGGTGGAAATGCTGTTGCCGATATTTTGTTTGGCGATTATAATCCGGGTGGAAGATTGCCAATTACTTTCTATAAATCTGTCAAAGACTTACCCGATTTTCAAAGCTACAGCATGGTAGAACGCACGTATCGCTATTTTACGAAAGAACCGCTATGGCCTTTTGGATTTGGACTGAGTTATACTCAGTTTGAATACAGTAATTTGAAAACTCAAGGTAGTTTAAATAATGAAGGCAAAATTATAGCTACTGTTTCTGTAAAAAACACAGGGAAAACTGACGGTGATGAGGTTGTCCAATTATATGTAAAAAATCTATCGGGCGAAAAGAATTTACCGAATCATACCTTGGCCGGATTCAAACGCATTCATTTGTCGGCGGGTGAAACCCGGGAGATCAGTTTTGAGTTAGATCATCGTCCATTTGAGCAAATTACTGATGATGTAAAACGAATTGTAAAAGTTGGCGATTATGAAATCTTTATTGGTGGTTCACAACCTTCGAAATCATCTGTTTCACAGAAAGTAGGGATTCCTTGTGCTATCGTCAATGGGATATATGAAAGGTGAGATTTATAATATTCAGAAATAAAAAAACCTCTCTTATTATCTTATCTTTATTTATAAGGAGCTTAATTTCTCTCAAATAAGAAATTAAGCTCCTTTTCACCGACAAACAAACAGTGCTAATAGTTTCTTTCGAAAGAAATATTTCCTGTTTTGTGGGATGTGACGGAAAGGCAGTAACAAGCCTCGGAGCGGAGAGTAGTTTTAAATACTACGGCAATCAGTGTAATGTTATGGGTGAAATTCTGCTTTCCCGGTATGATCACTTTATCAGCAATCATATGCTCACCCATGCAACAACGAACCTTTCTGCTTCAGAACTTGAATATTACGCAAATCGTGTTCGTTCCTGGATGCGTAAAATGTTCAATCTTATTGCATTTGACAGTGGGGCAAAGGATAAGAGGAAGTAAGGGGGTAGTTTGAATAATTCTTTTAATCTATAGTTGAACTATAGAACTGGCAACCATATTAAACTAAAATTGAGATATGAAGCAAATAAACACTGAAATTATTAGTTGAAATAAATAATAAGATTTACTTTTGCAGTTCAGTTTATTCCTTTATTATATATTATGAATATAGAAACAAGAACTAAATTAAACCAATTGCTGCAAAATTGGCAAACAGGAGGACTGTTATTTTCTTCCTGGCTTATAAAAAATGGATATTCAGATCAATTAATGCAGCAATACCGTAAATCAGGGTGGTTATCTTTTTTATCCAAAGGAGTTATGTATAGGACAGGGGATAAACTGTCTTTTTATTCAGCTCTATCCAATTATAATAGTCAGTTGGATAAAGAATTTTATGTGGGTGCTCATTCTGCTTTAGAGCTATCAGGATTCAACCATTATGTTCCAATGGGAAAGCCTGTTTTGATGATTGGACATCCAAAAGAGGATAAAGTTCCAAATTGGATGGTAAATACTGATTTTGAATATGAACTAAAATTCTTCTCCACAAAAATTTTCAAAACATCCCAATTATCGATGTACAAAAAAGGGGATTATCAAATATTAGCTTCTGTTCCAGAACAAGCATTTCTTGAATGCTTGTTATTGGCCCCGAATCAATATGCTTATATGGATTTATTTTATATTATGGAACAACTTACGACGTTGAGAGCTGAAGTTGTACAACAGTTGCTGGAAAATGCCGATAACCTAAAAGTAAAGCGATTATTCTTATATATGGCTGAAAAAGCCGGACATGAATGGTTCGGTAAGTTAGACCTTAGTAAAATAAAGTTAGGGCTAGGTAAACGGCAGCTGGCAGATAAAGGGGTTTACCTCCCTGAATACATGATAACCATACCAAAAGAATTGTACGAATATGAATGAAACTTATAAAAAGCAGGTGGCTCTCTTAATTCGGATTATGCCATTGGTTTATAAAATTACGGATTTTGCTGTTCATGGATGAACTGCTATTAATTTATTTGTAAAAAACATGCCTCGCTATTCTGTTGATGTTGACTTAACTTATCTTCCGATAAAAAACAGAGAGGAAAGCTTACAAGAAATCAATAATCATTTGATTGCCTTAAAACAGCAAATTGAAAAGGCTATTCCAGGTATTCGGGTCATTCATAAACCTGCAATATGGAAATTATTGTGTACGCATGGTGATGCAACGGTGAAAATAGAAGTGAATGGAACTAAGAGAGGTATAATAGGTGATGTTGAAGACCGGGAAGTTTGTGAAAAGGCTCAAAAGGAGTTTCAAATGGGATGTGTAGCAAGAGTAGTCCCATTTTCATTATTATACGGTGGGAAAATTGCTGCGGCATTGGGTCGTCAACACCCACGCGACCTTTTTGATTATAAGTATATGGAAATTGAATCATTTGCCGATGTAAAGAATGGTTTGATTTTCTATTTGTTGGGAAGTGATAAGCCTCTTATTGAATCTTTGCAGCCTAATCCTATTGATCAGAAGCAAGCCCTCGAAAATCAATTTCAGGGAATGTCTGATGTGCCATTCGATTATGCTGATTTTGAAGCGACCCGAAAGGATTTAATAGAACAAGTTAATCAAAACCTTACGGTTGTAGATAGAGAATTTTTGCTCTCTTTCGAAAGTGGCAGTCCGGATTGGGAAAAATGTTGTGCCGTTGATTTGAGTGGTTATCCTTCGATTCAATGGAAACTGAAAAATATCCAAACACTGAAGGATACTAACCCTTCAAAATTCAATAAGGGGGTTGAAAAATTGAGACAATTTCTTTTTTGAAGATAAAGAAAGTAAAAACCAGACAATTGATTTTAGATCATTGTCTGGCTTTAAAATTATTATACTGACTTTTTCAACATCATCTGCTTACCATTTCCAAACTTTTCTTTCAAAATCTGCATATCGTTACATACCTTCAAATCCAGTATTTTGCATAATGCTGGGTTGTTTTGAGATTTTTATGTCCTAACATTTTGGAAACGCTTTCAATCGGAACACCGTTAGAAAGTGTGACTGTGGTTGCGAAAGTATGTCTGGCGATATGAAAAGTTAGTTCTTTGTTGATGCCACATGCATCGGCAATCTCTTTAAGATAAGAATTCATTTTTTGATTACTCAGAATGGGTAGAAGTTTATCTTGACTGATAACTTGCGGATGATCTTCGTATTTTTCTAATAAGAAAGAGGCAATTGGAAGAATAGGTATGTTGGATCTGGTGTCTGTTTTTGTACGATTGATAAATATCCAACGTTCTCCATCTACACCAAAGCCAATGTTTTTACGAGATAGTTTCTTTACATCTACGTAAGCCAGACCGGTGAAGCAACTAAAAAGAAATATATCTTTAACCAGGTTGAGTCTGTCAGTTGGAAGCACTTTGTTGAACATGGTTTCAATTTCATCCTTTGACAAGAATGCCCGTTCCACTTCTACAATCTTACATTTATAGTTTATGAATGGGTCACGCTGAATCCAGCCGTTAGCTAAGCATCTACGAACAATTTTCCCGAAATTTTTAATGTATTTGGCTGTCGTATTCTGATTGCATTTGTGTACGCTTTTTAAATAGAATTCGTAACTAGTCACAAACTCATGATCAATTTTGCGGATATCAATATCTGATACTTTGTATTTCCAATTCAGGAAAGCTACTGTGTGTTTAAGGAATGTTTCGTATCGGGTATATGTTGCAGTTGCGAATTCATGTCCAACAAGGGCCTTTATTTCCTCGTTGTGTTGTTGAAAGATGCCAATAAGCATGTGGCTGCGTTTCTCAACACCTAGTATTTTATTTCGCATATTTTCGGCGTTGACTTGATTATCCTCCCGGATAAGCTGCTGCTGGTAATCGTAAACCTTAGCTTTTAGCGAATCCATATAAGAATTGATAGATTTAGCTTCGGCACTATATCCTTTCATACAGCTGCCTTCTACCGACCATTTTTCAGGAGTTGTGAAACGTTTGGTGCTCAATTCGATTCTTTCTCCATCAACAGTAACTCTGATGTAAATTGGGACTAAACCATCTGTTGTGGTTTTTGCTCTCTTTGCGTAAAAGAGAATGGAAAGTTTTGCATTCATTGTGGTAACCTTTAGACTTTTAATAATTTCACAAGATGTTCATTAATTGAACTGCCTGATTATAAGTATTTTGAAAGCAAATTCGGGTACCCGGGACTTTTATTTCTTTGGGTACCCGAATTGGTCTCCTAAAGATTGATTTAAATTGAATATTTTGATATTCTCTAAAAATGTAAAAGCCTGCAAATCATTGATTTTGCAGGCTTTTACTCTAATTTGAAATAGTTTTTGTGGAGCTGGAGGGAGTCGAACCCTCGTCCAAACAACTAACCAGTAAGCTTTCTACATGCATAGCTTGCTATTGTTTTTCGTGTTTAGGCTGGTAGCAGGCAGCCTACCTAAACCTTATTCCTTTTAAATTCGCCCGAAAATCAGGACTCTTTTCGAACTAGTTTGTCTCACGAGTGCCTCTGAGCCAGAAACCGCCAAACAAGGTTTCTGAGAGACAGCTTGTCCCAGTACCTGGTACCGGGATTAAGCATAGCCTTCTAAAGACTAAGCAGCAAGCGCGTAATTGTTTTCGCCTTTTATTGTTTTGTAACCCGGATTAATGAGTCTTGTTACCTGGCTCAACATGCTTACCTACCCATCACATTGCTGTCAAAACCAAATCCAGCCCCATAAAAGATAGAGTACAAAATTACAAAATTTATAGCAGTTTGGGTCTGTCTGCTAGAAGTTTTTTAAGGAGGCAATAGTTTTTATTTTATCTTCTGATTTGAAAATAAAACTTCCTACTACCAAAACATCAACTCCGGTATCAATCAGTTTTTTTGCATTGGAATGATCCACACCGCCGTCTACCTCAATCAGGGTAGACGTATTATTTTTCTCCGACAGTTCTTTGCAGCGTTTTATCTTGCTAAAAGTACGTTCAATGAATTTCTGGCCTCCAAAACCGGGATTCACGGACATGAGCAGTACCATATCCACATCCTGGATAATATCTGAAAGCAGTTCGACAGGAGTATGCGGATTAAGTGCCACGCCGGCTTTCATACCCAATGATTTGATGGTTTGAATGGTGCGGTGAAGATGAGTGCAAGCTTCGTAATGAACAGTAAGAATATCTGCTCCGGCGTCTTTGAACTCCTGAATGTAACGGTTGGGTTCGGTAATCATCAAATGTACATCCAAAGGTTTCTGGGCTGCGGTTTTGATCTGGTGTATCACCGAGAAACCAAATGAAAGGTTAGGGACAAATACCCCGTCCATAATATCGAGGTGTATCCAATCGGCTTCGCTCTGATTTACAGTCTTTATGGCCTCATACAGGTTTAAAAAATCCGCATTGAGTATGGAAGGTGAAAGTAGCTGATTCATAATAGATGGTTGAATATATTTAATGTTCAGGCTTCAAAAGTAAAAAATAATTTGACTTTGAGGCAAAAAAATAGTACCGCTGAGGTACTATTTTAATTGGGTTTGATGAATGTAGTAAAATTATGAGCTCATCCCAGATAGGTTTTAAGTATTTTGCAACGTGTAGTATGTTTGAGCCGTTTGATGGCCTTTTCTTTAATTTGCCTTACCCGTTCGCGGGTTAGGTTAAACTTTTCAGCGATTTCCTCCAGGGTAAGGGGATGTTTCCCGTTTAGTCCATAAAAGAACCTGATGATATTAGCTTCCCGGTAGGTCAAAGTAGATAAAGCCCTTTCTATTTCTTTGCGCAGGGAGTCGTTCAATAGGCCTCTGTCAGGGCTTGGTGTCTCATTATTAAGAATAACATCATACATGCTACCATCTTCATCCTGACTGATGGGGGCATCCATGGAGATATGCCGACCTGAACTAAGCAAGGCTTCTTTGATATCTTCAGGAGCAAGCTCAAGCGCCTGCGACAATTCGAGTACGGAAGGTTCCCTTTCAAATTTTTGCTCTAATTCTGAAAATGTCTTGTTGATTTTGTTAATCGAACCAATTTTATTTAAAGGCAAGCGAACGATTCTTGCCTGTTCGGCAAGGGCCTGCAAGATAGATTGCCTGATCCACCATACGGCATAAGAGATAAATTTAAAACCGCGTGTTTCATCGAAACGTTGTGCCGCTTTAATCAAACCCAGATTTCCTTCATTGATTAAATCCGGCAGGCTCAATCCCTGATTTTGATATTGTTTTGATACGGAAACCACAAAACGGAGGTTGGCTTTGATCAGCTTGTTTAGGGCTGCGCTATCGCCCATGTGAATTTTTCTTGAGAGCTCTACTTCTTCTTCTGCAGTAACCAATTCGACTTTACCTATCTCATGCAGATATTTATCTAAGGAAGGAGTTTCCCGGTTGGTTACTTGTTTAATGATTTTCAGTTGTCTCATCATTTGGTAGGTTAAGGGGTTAGGCTCACTAGGTTTATTATTAATAATTTTTTTATTGGAGGGGATAATTAAAAATTTATTTAATTAATAATCAATGACTTAAGACAAAATGGAGAAAAACAGGAGAAAGGGCCAGTTTTTTATTAAACGAACACATGGTAAATTTGTTTTAAAAAAGCAATAAAAAGTTTGGAAATATTTATTCTAATATAATAAAAAAGTTTAAAGAAGAAAAACTTGTTAAATATTTTGCAGGAATTCATAAATTATGCTTAATATTGCAAAAAATTCCAAAAGCAAATATTCAGAAAAGGTTTTTACATCAATTCCTTAGCTAACCTTGATTATTCAAAATTTTTTCCATTGACATTAAACCATGTTTTTTTTGTCATGTTTCATAAAGGAACATTATTGCTGTAAAGTAACTTACATTTCTTTTGGTTGATTTTTGGGTCAAATCATTTTTAAATAAGTCAAATCATTATTAAATAAATAAAAAATTCTTCAAAATTTAATTCATTAAAAATTTTATGTACGATATTCTTGAGTTAAACAAAATGCTTGTATCTGATTTAAGAGATGTAGCTAAGAAATTAGATATTAAAAAGTTCGAGTCTCTTAAAAAACAGGATCTGATATATAAGATATTGGATCAGCAGGCAATTGTCGCAAGTGATGTAAAGAAAAACGAAAAGAAAGAACCGGCTGTAGAGCGAAATTCTCGTCCGGTTTCAGATAAACCTCATGAGAAAGTTCCCCGTCCCAGAACAAAATTTTTCGGGAAGAAATCTGAAAAACCCACTAAAGTTAATATTCCTCACGAACCGAAAAAGCCTTTTATTCCAGATCCTGATGTGGAACGTCTGTTGGAAGAACCCGAAAGTGTTGTCATTCCGGAAAGGGAGATAACAATTGAACCGGAAGAAATTATTGCTAACGAAACGCCTAAGGTAACGGTGGCTGAAGAACCTGTACAACCTGCACAACCTGCACAGCCCAAGCCTTTTGTCCATGAAAAAATTGCCCAGGATTCCCGTTTTCATAAACCTTTTGAACGGGAGAAAAAAGAACGTTATGAGTTTGAGGGCATCATCTCCAATTCCGGCGTGCTCGAAATCATGCCTGATGGTTATGGCTTCTTACGTTCTGCCGATTATAATTATTTGAACTCACCTGATGATATTTATGTGTCCCAGTCCCAGATCAAACTTTTTGGTTTAAAGACCGGGGATACCGTTATGGGTTCCATTCGCCCTCCCAAAGAAGGGGAAAAATATTTCCCGCTGATTAAAGTGGAGGAAATCAATGGCCGTCACCCGGATTACATCCGCGATAGAATACCTTTCGATTATTTGACTCCTTTGTTCCCTAACGAGAAATTTAATCTTTGTGACAACTACAATGCCAGTATTTCTTTGCGTGTCATTGATATGTTTGCCCCAATCGGAAAGGGGCAGAGAGGATTAATCGTTGCCCAGCCGAAAACCGGTAAGACTGTTTTGTTGAAAGAGATTGCCAATGCCATTGCTGCCAATCATCCTGATGTATACTTAATCGTTTTGCTGATTGACGAACGTCCGGAGGAAGTTACCGATATGGCGAGAAATGTGAAAGCTGAGGTTATTTCCTCGACTTTTGATGAACCAGCAGAACGTCACGTTAGGGTTGCCAATATCGTGCTTGAAAAGGCCAAACGTTTGGTAGAATGCGGCCACGATGTGGTTATCCTTCTGGATTCCATTACCCGTCTGGCTAGAGCATATAATACCGTATCTCCGGCTTCCGGCAAGGTTTTATCCGGTGGTGTGGATGCCAATGCCCTTCACAAACCCAAACGTTTCTTCGGAGCTGCCCGTAATATTGAAAATGGAGGCTCACTCACCATTCTTGCTACCGCATTGACTGAAACCGGTTCAAAAATGGATGATGTGATTTTTGAAGAATTTAAAGGTACCGGTAATATGGAATTGCAGCTTGACCGTAAACTATCCAACAAACGTATCTATCCTGCTGTTGATATCAATGCTTCAAGTACCCGTCGTGAAGAACTTCTCCTGGATAAAGAAGTTCTCAACAAAATCTGGATTCTGCGCAATTACCTGGCTGATATGAATACCCTTGAAGCTATGGACTTTCTCAAAGACAGATTGGTCAAAACCCAGAGCAACGAAGAATTTCTCGTTTCCATGAACAGCGATTAACCGCAAAGAAAGATTTATAACTTTGTGTTTGTCAGAAATAAAAACTCGATTTAAAGAGATATTTGTTTTAAAAACAGACAAATTTTTATTGTATTTTTGTAACTCAACATTTAGAAAAAGCATTTTATTGTAAATATTTAAGTCTTATCGCGATGGCAAAAGATAAAAAGTTTATAACATGTGATGGTAACTATGCGGCGGCGCATATAGCCTATATGTTTAGCGAAGTAGCGTGCATATATCCTATTACTCCATCTTCAACAATGGCCGAATACATTGATGAATGGGCAGCCGCAGGTAGAAAAAATATATTTAATGAAGTAGTTAAGGTTACTGAAATGCAGTCGGAGGGTGGAGCTTCCGGTGCGTTGCACGGTGCATTACAATCGGGTGCCTTGGCTTCTACTTTCACTGCTTCACAGGGATTGCTTCTGATGATCCCCAATATGTACAAGATGGCCGGGGAATTACTTCCTGCTGTTTTTCATGTTTCTGCAAGAACTTTAGCCACTCAGGCTCTTTCTATCTTTGGTGACCATATGGATGTGATGGCTACCCGCCAGACTGGCTTTGCTTTATTGGCTACCGGCAGTGTCCAGGAAGTTATGGATTTGGCCGGGGTTGCCCATCTTGCTGCAATTAAATTGAGGGTTCCCTTCCTGCACTTTTTTGACGGCTTCAGAACTTCTCACGAAATTCAGAAAGTTGAATTGATGGATCAGGAAGAACTGGTTAAATTCCTTGATATGAAAGCCGTTCAGGATTTCAGGGACAGGGCTTTAAATCCTGAACATCCTGTTATCCGCGGTACCGCTCAAAATCCTGATATCTATTTCCAGGCCAGGGAAGCTTCAAATAAATTTTATGCCGCTGTTCCCGATATGGTGGAAAGCTACATGAGGGAAATCCAGAAAATCACAGGAAGGGAATATCATCCTTTCGATTATTACGGAGCCAAAGATGCTGAAAATATCATCGTTGCCATGGGTTCTGTTACCGAAACCACCAAGGAAGTGATTGATTATTTGGTGGCAAAAGGCGAGAAAGTTGGATTGATCAGTGTTCATTTATACCGTCCTTTCTCTGAAAAATATTTCTTCAACGTATTACCTAAAACTGTTAAACGTATTGCCGTTTTAGACCGTACCAAAGAACCTGGTGCTAACGGCGAACCTTTATACCTGGATATCCGTGATATTTTCTACGGAAAGGCTGATGCCCCGGTTATTGTTGGCGGCCGTTACGGATTAAGTTCTAAAGATACCACACCGGCTCAGATTCTTTCAGTTTTCAATAACTTGAAATTACCTGAACCCAAGCATGGATTTACCATCGGCATCGTTGATGATGTTACCTTTACTTCCCTGCCTGTATTGCCCGAAATCAGTGTTGCTCCTGAAGGAACATTCCAGGCTAAATTCTATGGTTTGGGCTCGGATGGTACCGTTGGTGCCAATAAAAATTCCATTAAGATTATTGGTGAATCCACCAACAAGTATGCTCAGGCATATTTTGCTTATGATTCCAAGAAATCTGGAGGTTTCACGGCTTCTCACCTGAGATTCGGCGATAAACCTATTCGTTCGCCTTACCTGGTAACCACCCCTGATTTTGTTGCCTGCCACGTGCCTTCTTACATTTATAAATATGATGTATTAAGGGGTTTGCGTAAAGGCGGTACATTCCTGTTCAACAGCGTATGGAATGAAGAAGAAACCAAGAATCGCCTGCCCGATTCAATGAAAAAATATCTGGCTGAAAATGGAATAGATTTCTATATCATCAACGCAACCAAGATTGCCGAGGAGATTGGCCTGGGAAACCGTACTAATACCATCATGCAATCGGCATTCTTCAAAATTGCCAACATCATTCCTTATACTGATGCAGTGAAGGAAATGAAGAAATTCATTGTAAAAAGCTTTGGCAAGAAAGGTGAAGACATTGTCAGGATGAACAACAACGCTGTTGATCGCGGTGGTGAGATGACGAAAGTTGCTGTTCCTGCTGAGTGGAAAGATATTAAGTTAACTAAAGAAGGTGAAACAACAGCCGACTTTCCTGAATTTATTAAGAATGTTGTTGTTCCCATGAACCGTCAGGAAGGTGATGATTTACCTGTCAGCGCTTTTGTTGGCCGTGAAGATGGTACATTTCCTTTAGGAACTGCTGCTTACGAAAAACGGGGTATTGCTTCGCATGTTCCGGAATGGCAAATGGACAACTGTATTCAGTGTAACCAGTGTTCGTATGTTTGTCCTCACGCTGTTATTCGTCCTTTCCTTCTGAATGAAGAGGAAGTCAAGAATGCTCCTGCAGGAACAATTACCAAGAAAGCCATTGGTAAAGGCCTGGAAAATTACCAGTTTAAGATTCAGGTCAGTGTGCTCGATTGTACCGGTTGCGGCAACTGCGCCGATGTATGTCCGGCCAAGGAAAAGGCATTGATCATGAAACCTTTGGAAAGCCAGATGGCTGAATCAGAACGTTGGGATTATTTCTCAAAACACGTTACCTATAAGGATACTCTTCTTCAAAAAGATAAAACAGTTAAAAATACCCAGTTTGCCAAACCATTGTTCGAGTTTTCCGGTGCCTGCGCAGGTTGCGGAGAAACCCCTTATATAAAACTCATCACTCAGCTGTTTGGCGAACGGATGCTCATCGGAAATGCCACCGGATGTTCATCCATTTACAGCGGTTCTGCTCCTTCTATGCCTTATACCGTCAACAGCAAAGGACAGGGTCCTGCCTGGGCCAATTCGTTGTTCGAGGATAATGCTGAATATGGCTTTGGATTGGCAAACGGGACCAAGAAGATGAGGGAACAGATTGCCAATCTGATGACTGGAGCTTTAGCTGACGGCATTGCTGAAGGAACAAAGGCAGCCTTTAATGAATGGCTGGCAGGTATGGATAAAGCCGATTTATCTAAAGAAGCTTCGGAAAAAGTCCTTGCTGCCCTTGAGAAAGAGACTGCACCTGTTGCCAAAAAGATACTCGATCTTAAACAATATCTGGTGAAGAAATCAGTATGGATCTTTGGTGGTGACGGCTGGGCTTATGATATAGGTTACGGTGGTTTGGACCATGTACTGGCTTCGGGCGAAGATGTAAATGTATTGGTTCTGGATACTGAAGTTTATTCAAATACCGGTGGCCAGGCTTCCAAATCTACTCCTATTGCAGCTGTTGCCAAGTTTGCTGCATCAGGAAAGAGAATCCGTAAGAAAGACCTGGGCATGATGGCTATGTCTTATGGCTATGTTTATGTAGCTCAGGTTGCTATGGGCGCAAGTCATTCGCAATATTTAAATGCCCTGAAAGAAGCTGAGGCTTATCCAGGCCCTTCATTGATCATTGCTTATGCACCCTGTATCAATCATGGACTGAAATCGGGCATGGGTAAATCACAGGAAGAAGAAAAACGTGCTGTGGAATGTGGTTATTGGCACCTCTACCGTTTCAATCCTCTTCTGGAAGCTGCAGGAAAGAATCCGTTCACCTTGGATTCTAAAGAACCTGAATGGGATAAGTTCCAGGATTTCATTAACTCTGAGGTCCGTTACACTTCCTTAAGAAAATCCTTCCCTCAGGAAGCTGATGAGTTGTTTACTGCGGCTCAGGCTAATGCATTGTGGAGGTTTAACAGTTACAAACGTATGGCTGCTATGGATTATTCGAAATAATCTAAGAAATTTATATAAAGAAAAGGGCAATCTCAAGGATTGCCCTTTTCTTTTAAACCAATTAACGCTTATTTTGTTGTATGATAAGTGATTGAAATTTTGTAGTTTTGCAAACTTTTAATTTGAAATATTTTGGGAAGAATTCTGGCTGTTGATTATGGAAGAAAGCGTACAGGACTGGCGGTGACCGATCCCCTGGGGATGATTGCAAATAACCTGGCTACGATTCCTACTGGAGAAATATGGGATTTTCTGAAGGATTATTTTTCAAAAGAGCAGGTTGTCCTTCTTGTGGTTGGTTATCCCCGGCAGATGAACAATCAGCCTTCGGAATCCGTTCAATTTATTGATCCTTTTATTAAAAGTTTTAAGGAAAAATATCCCGGTTTACCGGTTAAATTGATGGATGAGCGTTTTACTTCAAAAATTGCCTTTCAGACCATGATAGATGCAGGTTTGGGAAAGAAAGCAAGAAGAAATAAAGCGTTAATCGATTCGATCAGTGCAACGATTATTTTAGAATCCTATTTGGACTCTCAAGCTCCTCATGAATTCTGAAAATATTTAAATTTTAAATTGAATTGTTTATGGTATTGCCTGTTGTGGTTTATGGTTCCTCTATCTTGAGAAAAAAAACACAAATAATAGATAAGGATTATCCTGATTTACAGCAATTGATTGAAAATATGTTTGATACCATGCACCGTTCGGACGGTGTGGGTATTGCTGCTCCCCAGGTGGGCAAATCCATCAGGATGTTTGTGGTAGATGGTTCTCCTTTGGATGATGAAGAGGATGAAGAAGAGGACCTTTCTGATTTCACCAAAGTATTTATTAATGCCCAGATTGTTCTCCGGGACGGAGAGATGGTCCCTTATAATGAAGGCTGTTTGAGTCTTCCTTCCATCCGGGAAGATGTGATGCGCCACTCGCATATCAAAATAGAATATTATGATGAAAACTTCGACTTTCACAGTGAAGAATATGACGGGACTAAAGCAAGGATTATCCAGCACGAATATGATCACCTGGACGGTATACTGTTTACCGACCATTTGTCGCCCATAAAGAAGAGGTTGCTGGCAGCAAAACTGAATGCTATTTCAAAAGGAAAAGTTGAAGTAGATTATAAGATAAAGATTGCAAAATAAAAGATAAGCCCTGCTTTAACTGGCAGGGCTTATCTTTTAAATAAATTTTTCTGGTTTGTTATTCGGGATTTTGAGGAGGATTCCCCATTTGAGGAGAATTTCCGAAATTACCTTCACCTCTGGGACGTCCCTGACCTCCCTGGCCTCTTCTGGAACGCATTGCTTCCTGGTTTTTCTTGTAAGTTGCAAATTGGTCGGGGGTCAGTACTTTTTGCAATTCGGCTTCTTTTTGGGTCTGAACATTTTTCATCTTCTCCATCATTTGAGCACGGTCATTATCCCGGTTCTTGAAAAGGGAATCAGATTTCAGGGCAAATTTCAGGTTAATTGCATCAACCTGCTGAACCTGGGCATCAGTCAGCTTAAGACTTTCTTTCATTTGCTGGGTTTGACGTTTTGCCCTTTCTTCAGGTGTGGCACGACCTTGTCCCATTACATTTAAAGCTGTAAATCCAATGAATAATAAAAGGATACATCCTTTTTGAAACATGTTTGTTTTCATCTTGTTGTTTTTTTAGTAAGACATTTAATTTATTTAGCTAAAATATCTAATGTGGTTGTGCTAAGCAACTATAATATTCAAACGGACTAAAGTTATAGACAAAGACGGCATTTTTACCGATTCCACCAGGAAAGGGTGTGGGCTAAATATTTTTTCCCTTGATGAGTTTGGAAAAATTATCCTTGTAATAATCGCTGATGGGAATAAGCTTATCTCCAATTTTTATGCGGCTCTTTTGTATCGATTCGATCTTATTCAAAGAAACGATGAAAGACCGGTGGACCCTGATAAAATCTTTTGCAGGCAGCTTTTCTTCAAGTGATTTGAGCGTGAGCAATGACAAAATCGGAATGGGTTTAAGCGTGGTATATATTTTTACATAGTCTTTTAAACCTTCAATGTAAGAAATATCCTTCAGGTTGATTTTTACGGTTTTGTAATCGGACTTTACAAACAGGAAATCGTCATTTTCTTCATTATTGGTATTTGCAGGAGGGGCAATTTGTGGCTGTTCCTCCGTTTTTACCCTGTTGCAAAGGTTGAAATACTGATAGGCTTTTGTTGCTGCTTTGAAAAAACGGTCAAAGGGAATAGGTTTCAGCAGGTAATCCATTACATTTAGATCATATCCTTCAATGGCGTATTGTTGATAAGCAGTTGTGAGAATAACCATAGGGGAATTTTTCAGGCTTTTTAAAAGTTGTATACCTGTGATGTCGTGCATCTGAATGTCAAGAAATATCAGGTCGATTTTTTGGTTTTGTAATATTTCAAGGGCATCTACGGCACTTTCGCAACGGCATACCAGTTCAAGAAAAGGGACCTTATGGATAAAATCTTCCATCAGGTCCAGAGCCAGGGGTTCATCATCAACTATGATACATCTAATCATGAGCTAATTGAATTTTGAGTGAAACAGAAAATTTCCCTTCCTTACTGCTTATGCTTAGAATATGTTTGTCAGGATACAAGAGGTCGAGCCTGCGCTTGATATTTTGCAGACCGATTCCGTTGGCTTTATCTGCATAAACTTCTTCTGCCTTGCTTTTATCGGCAACATAATTCTCTACAGTAAAAAGGAGAAAATCATCTTCCAAAGTTAATGAAATATCCACCATCATTTTATCTACGTAGCTTATTCCATGTTTAAAAGCATTTTCAACAAAAGGAACAAGCAACATGGGTTCAATCATTTTACCTTTCGACTGTCCCGTGATTTTAAAACTTATCTGGGCATTTTTCGAAAGCCGCATCTTTTGAAGGTCAATATAGTTCTCGAGGCATTCAATTTCTTTGTCTATGCTGACCAGTCCGTAATTGGATTCATAAATCATGTAGCGCATCAGTTGCGACAGTTTCAGTACGGCTGTTTCCGTGTCATCAGATTTTTTGTGGGCTAATGAATAAATATTGTTGAGCACATTGAACAGAAAATGGGGATTGATCTGCGATTTGAGAAAAGCCAGTTCTGAAGTAAGTTTCTCGTTCTCAATTTCTTTTTTTTGCTTTTCACTTTTCTGCCATTCCTGGGTAATTCTCAGGAAGCCGCCTACAAAGGTAAGCAGGAGCACATTGGAAAAAGTTTTGCTCAGGGTCATCATCACAAAGGGGAAGGGTATTCCAAAGATATGAAGAGACATGATTCCAAAACCCATTCTATGCGGATGATGGCCGTGACCTTCCATCCAGCCATGGGTCCTGAATAAATTGTTCATGATCAATTCTTCGGCTGTCAACAGGGCGATAAACAGTAAAATAGAAAGTATGTAAAGAAGTATTTTCTTTTTACCTATCAATCTGGGGATAAGCACCAAAGTATTGGTGTAGAAAAAGATAACAAAAAACAGGGTATTGATCAATGTCTTTGCAGCAAATTCCCAGGTAAACATCTTTATGTCAAAAAGCATGAATAGATATGGGAATATCAGAAACATCAACCATGCCACAATGTGAGTGGTAATAATGGTCGGTTTTGAATTAAGCAATTGATCTTTCGAAAACGTCATTTCATTCCCTCCTAATAATTAATAAACAAATATAATTTCAATGATTTAATATGAAAAAGAGAATATACAGAAAGAAGATATTTATCGAAAAGCAGTGATTTTTCGTCGATGATTGTCAAAATAATTGATAAATCAATCATCAAATTGCAGGAAAATTATTAACTTATTATATGATAAAACATTATCCCTAATATGTATATTCCCGAGGAAATCCGTAAATATCCCTTTATACGCCTGTTGCTTCCCCTGGTTACTGGTATTCTTCTTCAGCTTTTCCTATGTTTTAACGGAGTACCTGTTTTTATTCTCCTGATCCTTTGCCTGTTCTCTCTTATCGTTTTTACCCTGAAAAAGTTTGTTTTTCGTTATCAACTCCGTTGGATGTTTGGGGTAACGGTTTATGTTTCCCTGATTTTATTGGGCATGCTGATTACTTATATGAAAGGCCGGCAGAATGAATTTGAAAAGGGCCGGGTTGCAGGAGGAGATTTGCTTGCAAGGGTTTTGTCACCTCCCGATGAAAAGGATAAAAGCATGAAGGTGATCTTGAAGGTTACTCAATTTGGACAAGGGGATAATTTTTTCAGGACAGATGCCAGTGTTTTGGCTTATTTTCAGAAAGATAGCCTCGCCAGAAACCTGAAGATGGGGGATGAGGTAATTTGCAGGAACGTGTTTACTAAAATCCGGAATGCAGGAAATCCTCACGAATTTAACAGTGAAAAATATTGGGCTAACCATGGCGTTTATCTTCAGGGATACCTTAAAAGCGGCTGCTGGCAGAAGACCGGAGAATCAAAAGGGAATCCCATTCTTTTGTTTGCCGACAGGCTGAGGATTAAGCTTCAACGGATCTTCAGCCGTTACGGATTGAAGGGACAAGAATATGCTGTGGTTTCGGCATTAACCATCGGCGCCAGGGACAAGCTTGATGAACCCCTGGTACAGGCTTATGCAGCTTCAGGAGCCATGCATGTGCTGTCGGTTTCAGGCCTGCATGTAGGCATTGTTTATCTTTTCGTCAATTATTTGTTGTTTTTTCTGGATAAACGG
>JAUZOH010000011.1 GCA_030706565.1 Bacteroidota bacterium
ATATTGGCATACATTTCTTCAACAGAAGAAGAAATTTCTTCAGTTGCTGAAGCCTGTTGTCTGGAACCTTCGGACATTTCATTTGCACTGTCTTTAAAAAGCTGACTGGACTGGGCTATTGTTTCAGCACTGACTGCAACCTGCGAAATTATTGAATGGAAATTTTGGCTCACTTTATTTAGCGCTTCAGCCAAATCGCCAACTTCATCCTGCCTGTCTACTTCGATTTTTTGAGTAAGGTCGCCATCGGCAAGTATTCCGGCAACTTCTATTCCTTTTTTGATGGGTAAGGTAATGGAGGTGGTCAATATTTTACCCAGCACTATACCCAATATGATAATTCCAATCATTGATAAAAGAAGCGTAATTCTTTCTATCCAGACAGTATTATTGGTATTTTCTGCCATTTCAATGACCTTATCAAGGCCAACATCAGAAACCCCGTTTACATTCCACTTGATATTCCCTGATAGTTCGTCGTTTTTAAGTTCCATCTGTTTGGCCTTTGGGAAACCATCCACGAAAATTTTTGCTGCTGCTGAAAATGCCACAACAGAGGAATCCCCAATATTTGTACTTTTACTCCCTCCTAAACTGGCAACTTCACCTTTTATGTTTTCCAGCAAAACAGGTTTTTTCTGGCTAATAGACTGATAAATGGTAGCAGCAATTTTATTAAGTTCGCCATTACCCGAGCGACGAACCATTGGCATTGAATGATTCATGATTTCCACCATTGCCGAATTTTGCCTGACTACATTTTCGTAAGCTGTCAATTGATTGGCAAATTCTGTGGTTTGAGTCTGTAAGGCCGTAAAATCATCGTGGTTCTGGGCAAGTTCTTTAGAGTTTTCGGATAGTTTTACTAATATGTTCAGCGAACTTTTAAAACGATCCAGTTTTGTTTTGGTTTTATTAAAGTAAAATGCATCCCCTGAATTATTATAGGCTTCCAAAGAGGTCATCACCTCATCCCAACTTTTATTCAGGTGAAAATTTTCATTGATCGTAGGGATATAGTTGTCAGAAAGATTTTTACTCGCATTTTGAATTTTGCTCATAGCAACGAAAGCAATACTGCCAATGATGGCCGCAATAAAAATCATGGCCGAAAAACCTATTCCAATTTTGTATCCAATTTTTAAATCTTTCCATTTCATAGTTTTTGAGGTTTATAATCTGATCAAAGTTTTGTGTAGTTAATTAGTTGCAAAGAACAAAAAAAATATTGAATTTGCTAAGGATACGAGAAATTTGAAAAAAAGTTTTTTAATTAAAGGCCTGAATTACCAGGATTTTTTTGGCTGAAATTATTTTATTATGAATAAATTCGTAGCTATTGGAAAACCGAATTCAAATTTAATACGTAAAATGCTTGAATTATTTGGTATTTTGTTTTTCCATGTGCTCGTTTTATACGTTTAAAACTGACAACTTATAACCTAATGAAATGAAAACAACTGTATTCAAAGCAATTCGGGATTTAATGTTTCTCTTTATTGTAATGATGGCTTTTTCCTGCCAGCAGAGTTCGCAATATAAAATTGGTTTCCTTGAACCCAATATGCAAGCGAAACGATATCAAAAAGAAAAGGAATTCTTTATACAAAAGATGAATGAATTGGGTGGCGAGGCTATTGTAACTGATGCAAATTATGATGAAAAACTTCAATTAACCCAGGCTGAAGCAATGATAAAAGAGGGCGTAAAAGTTCTGGTTGTAAATGCTGTTAATGTCAACACCGCCGCCCAGATTGTCCGCGAAGCCCATAATGCTCATATTAAGGTGATTGCTTATGACCGGTTGATAAGAAATGCTGATGTCGATTATTACCTTTCCTTTGATAATGTGAAGGTGGGTAAACTGATGGCTGAATATGTGGTCAGAGAAAAACCTGAAGGGAATTATATCTTGTTTGGCGGGGATAAAAGTGACAACAATGCCGTCCTGGTAAAGAAAGGGCAGATGGAAGTGCTCGAACCTTATATAAAATCAGGGAAAATTGTGATTACCTATAATATTTTCATAGAAGACTGGAGCGGTGTTAATGCGGCTCAGGAAATGAAAAAATACCTGGATTTATCCGGGAAAATTCCAGATGTAATCCTTACTTCTTATGATGGTTTGGCTACTGAAACGATCAAAGTTCTGGATACTTATCATTTGGCAGGTAAGATTTTGTTGACCGGTCAGGATGCTGAATTAGATGCCTGCCGGAATATAGTCCGGGGAAAACAGGCAATGACCGTATTTAAACCTTTCAGAACACAGGTTAATGCTGCTGCATCCCTGGCAATGAAATGCGCACAGAATAAGGAAATTTCAGAAGCAGCATCAACTATCAATAACGGAAAAGCCAATGTCCCTGCAATTTTGCTGGAACCAATTGCTGTGGATAAAAACAATATCAGAAATACCATAATTGCTGATAAATATTATACGGAAGCTGAGATTTATCAATAGATGTAATTCCTGAATATTACTTAATTTAGCTGATAACCGTCAGAACAAGTTGACGGTTTCCTCCATGGTTTCTGAATTCGCACAAATAAATTCCCTGCCAGATTCCTAAATTTAAACGGTGATTTGAAACAGGGATATTAATGGATTGGCCAAAGATTGAGGATTTTAAATGTGCCGGCATATCATCGCTCCCTTCAAGGGTATGGGAGAAAAAAGAAGTATATTCCGGTATCATCTGGTTTGTAAAAGATTCAAAGTCAGTTCTTACAGAAGGATCGGCATTCTCATTAATTGCCAAGGCTGCAGAGGTATGTTTGATAAATATATTTAACAGGCCCTGTTCGGGAAGTTCTTCCAGCGTTTTTTCAATACTGTCCGTGATTAAATGAAATCCACGCCTGTATTCGGGAAGGGTGAGTCCGTACTGCTTTGTCATTCCTTTGTTTTTTTAATTTGTTTATATTTCAAAATGAAACTATTTGATTTCTTTGCAAAGTTAACTATGTTTATGTGGATATTAAATTGAATTTAAAACTGAATTTATTAACTATTTAAAACAGTCAGCAGATTTAGGGCAGTGCTGGAAGCCTGTGAGATTGAAAAATCATCTGCTAACAAAATAATATTTATGAAAATAAATCTTTGAATTAACAATAAAATAACACCTTGTCTTGTTTTTTTAAAATAGGGTCAATTGTTTTTTTTTGAATGTCTGCATTTAAACATATTTTATTGATTGTTGTTCTGGCGGTTTTCCGCGTGAATGTTGGCTATGGCCAGCATACGGCATTGATCTTTGGGACTATCACAGATATTAATCATCAACCCCTGTCATCTGTTACTGTTAAAATTGAAGGAGAAATAGCAGGTACAACAACTGACAGAAACGGGAGTTTCCGGTTGTTGGTTCCAGATTTGCGGCCTGTGATAGTGGTGTTTTCATGTGTAGGGTACAGGACCGAAAAATTAAAGCTATTTCTTAATCCTAATTCCCGTTTGATGCTTAATTTTTCATTGAGTGTGGCGGAGAAAACTCTAGATGAAGTGCTGATTTCCGGACATAATGACCCGGCCGGCAATTGGGTAAGAGTCGGTACCAAGTCATTCGATCTTATTCCCAATCCTAGCGGAAATATAGAGGAATTATTGAAGACGATGCCGGGTGTTGCCTCAAACAACGAATTAAGTTCACAATATTCAGTTCGTGGAGGTAATTTTGATGAAAATCTTGTTTATGTGAATGATGTAGAGGTCTACCGGCCTTACCTGGTACATTCGGGTCAGCAGGAAGGGTTGAGTTTCGTCAATTCGGATATGGTTTCGTCGGTTAAATTCTCTGCCGGCGGTTTTGATGCCAGTTATGGAGATAAAATGTCTTCGGTTCTGGATGTAAATTATAAAAGGCCTACAGCCTTTGGAGGTTCCGTACTGGCAGGGTTGCTTGGAGGAGCCGTGCATCTGGAGGGATTGACAAAAAACAACAGATTATCCTACAATATAGGACTGAGGTATAAATCCAATCAATACCTTTTGAATAGCCTTCCTGTACAGGGGGATTATAAACCTTCTTTTTCAGATTTTCAGACATTTTTAACCTATAGGTTTTCCAGATCTTTTAATCTTGAATTTTTAGGAAATTATTCTGGAAATACTTATCATTTTATCCCTCAGTCCAGAAATACAACTTTTGGTACCTATTTAAATCCCCTGAACCTCAAAATGTACTATGATGGACAGGAAATAGACAATTATAATCTGGCCATGGGTGCCCTAACTGCAAATTATCATCCTGACAAAAGAATTTTTCTGAAATTTATTCTCTCTGCAAATTCTTCGAATGAAAAAGAGTCCTATGATGTCCAGGCTCAATATTGGTTGAATGAGCTGGATAATACTTCAGGTTCTATTACTTATGGCGACAGTACGATGAACCTCGGAATGGGATCATTTCTCACTCATGCCCGTAACCGTTTTAATTTGCATTTCCTGTCTTTTTCTCAATTGGGAAGTTTCGGGAGAAGCGGGAATATGATCAAATGGGGATTCAGATGTCAATCGGAGCGGGTAAATGATAAAATGAATGAGTGGGAAATGGTTGATTCTGCGGGTTATTCGTTACCTTATGACGGGAATTTGCTGGTACTGGAAAGGTCGGTGAAGGCTGATAATACTTATCATACAATCCGAACGTCAGGGTATGTTCTTCATAATCTGTGGCTTAAGGTTGGAGATGCAAAAATTGTGACCAACATCGGATTAAGGGCATCCTACTGGGATTTTAATCATGAATTTTTGCTTTCGCCCCGTGCAGCAATAAGTATCGTTCCAAAATGGGAGAGACAAGTATTATTCCGCTTTTCTTCCGGTTGTTATTTCCAGCCTCCATATTACAGGGAATTAAGAAACCGGAATGGTGAGGTGAATTATAACATTAAAGCTCAAAGGTCCGTTCATTTCTTAGCCGGTTGTGATTATTATTTAAAAATAAACGAACGTCCCTTTATTCTGACTGCTGAAGCTTATTATAAAAAGCTGAGTATGCTAATTCCTTATACGACAGATAATTTGCGTACAGAGTACAGTGCCTTAAACAATGCTACAGGTTATACCACTGGCTTGGATTTGCGTTTGTACGGGGAATTTGTTGAAGGGGTCGAATCCTGGGCCAGCCTTTCGCTGATGCGGTCTATGGAAGACATCAAAGGTGATTATTATATGGATGCTACGGGACATAAAGTAGATATTGGAAGTTACCCGCGCCCTACAGATCAATTATTGAATTTGAGTATGTTTTTTCAGGACTATCTGCCGGATAATCCTTCTTTTAAAGTATTCCTTACACTATTTTTCGGATCCCCTCTTCCTTCGACCAATCCTACCTCTGACCGCTACGATCAGATATTCCGCATGCCCTCTTATAAAAGAGTGGATATAGGTTTTTCAAAGATGGTTACTGATGAAAATAGCCGGAACAAAGGAATAACCCTGTTTAAAGCAATTAAAAGTATTTGGTTGAGCGCCGAAATATTTAACCTGTTGGGGGTTAACAATACGGTTTCCAACATGTGGATAAAGGCCGTTTCAAATCAACAGGGTATTTCGGGTGAATATGCCGTTCCAAACTATTTAACTTCCAGGCGCCTCAATTTAAAAGTTCAAAT
Source organism: Bacteroidota bacterium (assembly GCA_030706565.1). Lineage (NCBI taxonomy): Bacteria > Pseudomonadati > Bacteroidota > Bacteroidota bacterium. The sequence goes on from JAUZOH010000011.1 coordinate 5,626, forward strand.
CAAATTCTAATCTTCCATTTCATAGGCAAAACCTATGAAACCTCCGTTTACCACTTTATTGTTGAATAAGTAATGTTTGAACTGCCATTTTTTGTTCTCTTTTAATCCGGTTGAGTTAAAGGTGATACAAACATCTTCGCCGTTGCTATTGTGTATTTGGTCTGCAGATTGCGGGTAGATCTCGAAAATATTTTTGCCCAGTATATCTTTTTCTGTCAGGGACATTCGTGTAAGTCCGGCCCCTCTAAATTCTACGAATTTTCCTTGTGGATCGACTTCATAAAAGATAAGCGGTATATTTTTGCTGAGTAAATCCACCATTTTTTTCTGTTGCTCAGCCAAAAGTTCCATTTTCATCAGTTTGGTAATATTCCGTGAAATGCCGAAAGTACCAACTGTATCATTTTTCTCGTTAAGCAAGGGCATTTTGGTCGTTGAAACCCAGGAAAGGGAACCGTCAGTCCATGTTTCTTTTTCGATGACGTCAATCAAGGGTTTCCCGGTTTTTATGATCTTTTGTTCATCATCATAAGCCCGCTGTGCATGCTCTTTAGCGAAGAAGTCAAAATCAGATTTGCCAATCAGAATATTGGGATTTTCAGTATTGAATTTGTCCATCATTGCCTTGGAAACAAGAATAAACCGGCTCATCTCATCCTTAAAATAAATACTGTCGGGGATATTGTTCATCAAGGCATCCATCAAATATTTTTCTTTGTTGAGCTCATTTTGTGCTTTGACCAGTACTTCGTTTTTCCTGGAAAGTTCGATTTCCATATTTTTTATTTCGGTCACATCTATCTGGATACTGAGAATTCCGTTTTGTTTCAGATTGGCAATATAGAATGGCATTCTGGTAGTCTGCATAAAATGAACCGTTCCGTCCTGGTTTTTTTCTTCCTGTAAATAAAATTGAGGGCCTTTTTCGAGAATTTCCCTGTCCTTTTCAAAGTACTTCGTTGCTATTTCCTGAGGATAGATATCGAAATTGTTTTTACCTATAAGGGCATCCACCTTTTTATTAAATACCTTGGCAAAGGCTGAATTGAGGATAACCAGTTTCCCGCTTGCATCTTTCAGGACGATACGTCCGGGGATTTTATCTATGATGTCGAACAACAGCTTGCGGTTTTCTTCCATAGCCTGCATCATTGACTTTGTTTTTTCATTCTCCTCTTTTTTTATCCTGTCCATTTCCTCCTGTGTCGACTGCAGTTCTTCAAGATTTTGCCTGAGTTCTTCTTCCTGGGCAGTCATTTCTTCAGTTTGTTGCTGGAATTTGGCCAGAAGGATTTGGGTATTGGTGTTGATTTTGACATTTGAAAGAGTGGAAGCAATGTTTTCGCCTAACTTCTCAATGAACTGAACCTGATAGGGTTCCATTGCAATGAACGAGGCGATTTCGATAACCCCGAATACTTTCTTGTCTACTTTTAAAGGGACTAAAAGTAAACATCTTGGATTATCGCCACCTAATCCTGAAGTGATTTCGATATAATCCTCCGGAATTTCTGTCAGGTAAATGGTTTCCGCTTCCTGAACACATCTCCCGATAAGCCCTTCTCCAAGTTCAATACGTTTCTGGTGATACTTTTCCCGGTCATAGGCCAAACAGGCCGTCATTTCAATAAATATATCATTAGGCTCATTGTCATTTATAATGAATAGTCCCCCCTGGTTGGCTTTCAGGTATTTTACCAGATTTTCTATGAGGTCAAAGGAAAGAACCTTTAATTTATCATTGTTTTGGCGTAGAATTTCACTGAATTTGGCAATTCCATTGTTCGCCCAGTTGCGTTTTTGATCCTCGTTGATTCTTTCCTGTTCATGTTTTTGAGCTTCCAGTAAATTGTCCCTCATCTCAAGGAGCGAGGTTCCCAAAGCATCTTTCTCACTCAAAAGCTCATATCGAAATTTAAAATTTCCTTTTCCAATCTCCTTGGCAAATTGCGTAGTGTTGTTTAAACCTTCATGCAGTTTATACACCGACGTTTCAATTTCAGCAAGTATATCATTTTGATGAGTTTTGAGAGGTGAGGGGGTGAAGTCTATATCCCCCAGTGACATCTTTTTTAGAACCAAAGTGATTCTTCCCAATGTTTTGGTTATGTATTCGCTTATGTTCCAGGCAAACAGGATTAGTATGATTAAACCGGCCAAACCAATTAACAGGGTCTGGTTAAAAGCTTTGAATGTTTCTGCTTTTACGGTTTTTTGGGGAATGACAATTCCCAGAGCCCAGTTGAGATCTGTATTTTCAATGTTTACTGGGGCAAATGAATAAAACATTTTTTCACCGGTCTCTTTATTCCGGCCGGAAAACGAATATATTTCGTTTTTACCGATATGGTTCAATATTTTTGAATTGATCCTATCCTCAAAATTTAAGTTTTTTAATGTGGGATTTTGACTGTTACCGTCTGAACAGATAATGTTTTTCCCACTGTTGCTGACCAGAAACGCTGAAGCCCCTTTGGGTATGGATGTATTATGAAACAATTCCTGCAGTTTGCCGAGATTTATATCGCAGGCAACGGCTCCCAGAAATTTATTATGGTCAATGATGGGATAGATGATGCTGGTTTGAATGATTTCATCTTTTTTACTTCCTGAATAAGAGTAGATATAGGGTTCTATGATGGTTTCCTGTTTCTCTTTCCCCGAGGTTAAATAAAAACTCAGGAATTGCCCATTTTTAGATGTATCCAGGTAGTTTTTTCCGGAATATATTTGTCCATTATGTTTATAATAGGCTTCTGCAACATTGGGCTTGTTTGGGGCCTTTGCTTCCCATATTGACCAGACCGCCATCAAGTCGTCATTTTTTTGTAAGGTATTTAACAGGAATTCACCCGGGTTTAAACGTTTTGAAGCCGGAAAGGAACCGTATGTTTCATAAATTTGTCCCAAAGAACGCGTAGTTTCCATATATCTGTTTAGCCTGGAGGTAAATGTAGAGGCTAAGTCCCTGCTAAATGAATTCGAAAAACGGTTTGTGTCTTTTACAGCCATTTTGTATACCGGCAGGCAGATCATTATAAAAGTTGCAATGTATATTGTGAGGATGCAGACAAGTATTTTGGCTTTTATGGATAAATGTATGTTCATGATATTTGTTAATTAGTCTTGGCGAAATTTATAAAATTATTACAACTATTTATGACTACTCCTGCTGTTTTATATCAACTAACTTGTCAGTTTCCTTAGGTTTTTTGCGATTTATTTCATAATATGCATCATATTAAGGAATTGTCCAGGATGAAATTATTCAACTATCATATTTTATCCTTTTTGATTCTATTGTTTATTGCTGTGGAAGGAAACAGCAATTCACTTTCAGAAAAAGGGATCAGGCAGAAGGATACAGGGAGTTCAGTATCCGCTGATTCAACTTGTGATGGTTTATTTGAAAACAGCAAGATTTTTGAAATTAATTTAGAAGTTGATCTGGATTCACTGATTAAGGATGTGGGTGAAAATCCCGTTTATCATAAGGGAATTTTGTCCTATACCGGGGAACATGGCGAAAATGTGAGTTTAAATGTTGAATTATCTACCAGGGGAAAATTCAGGAAAAACCCGCATTATTGCGATTTCCCTCCTCTTAAAATAGTTTTTGATACTGTCCAGACTTTTAAAACTTATTTTGAGCACCTTAATGAACTTAAAATTGTAACCCATTGTCAAACTTTTGATGAACGTTATGAACAGTATCTTTTACAGGAATATCTGATCTATAGGTTGTATGGGTTGATCACCGATATCAGCTATAAAGTCCGTTTGTTGCATATTAATTACATTCCGACCCGGAATAGAAAAGATACTTTAAGCCGTTTTGCTTTTTTTATTGAAGATTTAAAATGCCTGGCCGCCAGAGTCGGAGGGAGAACGATAAAATTAAACTATATCAAAAATTATATTGCTAATTTGAATGCACCTTTCAGGCTTTCTTTGTTCCAATATATGATTTTAAATCAGGATTGGTCGGTAACCTTGCCCCATAATATTTCATTCGTCTGGATTGCTTCACAAAAACTTCCCGTTCCTGTTCCTTTCGATTTTGATTATGCGGGAATCATCAACATTCCTTATGATATTCCCCGTGCTCCTTCCGATACGGATACAATTCCCCGGAGAAAGTATATAGGTATAAACCCTGGAAGAAGAGAACGCCGGGCAGAAGTTGCTTTTTTTGATGGGAAGAAGGAGGATATTTTTGATTTATGCAGGAATTTTCCTTCCCTTAATCAATATTACCGGGAGAAAACCATAAAAAGTATTGATGAATTTTATGAAATCATCCACAACAGGCGAAAATTGAAAAAAGCCCTGCATAATAAAAAATTCTAAGGGATTATTGATTTTAGCAATAAAGATTTCCCCTTATTCCTTATTCAATTTGCTTTTCCTTATGCTGTATGCAAAATAAATAACCAGCCCCACGGCTAACCATACCACAAAGCGCATCCAGTTGGTGATTCCCAGTTCGGTCATCAGGTAAAGATTGATCAGCAATCCGATGACCGGGATTAGGGAATATTTTCGGATTATAGATAGGACTGCCACAATTGCGGCGATAATTATAAAAGACAGCAGAGGGATTTTATGCTGGGTGATGCTCCAGAAGGTTTTACCCTGGGGTATGTCCGTAAAATCAAAAAAACGGATAAAAGCATCATGATTGTATATATACATAATCACAAAACCTGCCACATAGAGTAATGGGATGATCCATGCTGAATTGACATAAGGTATCCTGAACTTACCTTTCATTTGGTTTCCTGAGGCATCCAGATGCAATACTCCGGCGCAGACAAGCACAAAAGCAAAGAGCGTACCGATGCTGGTCAGGTCGGTTACTTCGGTAATGTTCAAAAACAGGGAGGGTACGGCTACAACAATACCGGTAAGTACAGTCGAAAAAGCAGGGGTATGAAATCTGGGATGGATTTTTCCGAAACGTTTGGGCAGCAGTCCGTCACGGCTCATGCTCATCCAGATACGGGGCTGTCCGACCTGGAAAACAAGTAAAACTCCGGTCATTGCTATAATAGCCCCCATGGCAACGATTCCCGATATCCAGGAAAGATGTAATTTTTGAAAAACAAAGGACAGAGGATCACCTACTGATAGTTCCTTATAACTGACCATTCCAGTCAGAACCAGTGAAATCAATATATACAGCAGGGTGCAAATGATTAAGGAATAAATCATAGCCCGTGGCAAATCCCGCTGGGGATTTTTGCATTCTTCGGCAGTGGATGAGATGGCATCGAAACCGATATAAGCGAAAAATACGGCTGATACACTTTTGAGCACTCCCCCCAATCCATTGGGTGCAAAAGGTTTCCAGTTTGATGGCTTTACATAAAATATACCTGCGCCGATAACCATCAGGATGACTATAAGTTTAATAAGCACCATAATGTTCCCTGCAATTTTACTCTCGCGGATGCCCAAGAATACAATAATTGTGACCACCACAACAATGGTAAAGGCAGGTATGTCGGCCACCAGATGGATATTCCCAATAACCGGAGCATCCGTCCAGGCCTTATAGGCATCCTGCATATAAGACGGGAGTTGATTGAAAAGTGCACCCTGATGTAAAAGTTCAAGGGCTGCCTTATGTCCTTTCAGGGCAGAGTAATAATCCATACTCAGAAAATCAGGGAAATGTATGCCGGTATTGCTGAGAAAAGAGGTAAAGTAATCAGACCATGAGATGGCCACGGCAATATTTCCTACTGCATATTCCATCAAAAGGTCCCAACCGATAATCCAGGCTATTATTTCACCCAACGAAGCATAAGCATAAGTATAAGCACTTCCGCTGATGGGAATTGAGGATGCAAAAGCAGCATAGCACATGGCTGAAAAAGCACAGGCTATGGCCGTAAAAACAAACATCAGGCTGACAGCAGGCCCACCGTTAAAACTGGCATTACCGATAGTTCCAAATATCCCTGCTCCAATAATTGCTGCTATTGCCAACGCGGTTAAATCAGTAACCGTCAAATACCTTGACAATGTTGCCTGTCCCTTTTCAGCTTCCTTCGAATCCTTAAAAATCGCCTCAATTGATTTTCTGCGGAAAAGATTTTTAAAGTTCATCCTGGATTTTATTTTTTCCATTATTTCCTTTATCCATTGTTCTCGTTTTTGTATTTCTAGTGCGGGTGCAAATTTATAAATATGACCTTGGTATTACTTAAAATTTTGAAAAGAAAAATGTAATAAAAGTTATATAAGCATTGATCCTTTTTTAGAAGCAAAATTGTGCAATTGGGATGATTATGAAGAAGTTAAATTTTGTAAATATTTTATAACAAGTTTGTAAAAAGAAAGTATTTCAAGACTTTGGATAAAAAAGTAACTTTGAAAATCTGTTTTTTATGATTTTCTCATAGGATTTTTTTTCATCAACTTGTATAAATTACCATATTATTACTATTTTGAAGGACATAAGAATAAAGTAGTTTCGTTCAATAAGTAGGTTGTTAATTGTTTATTTTGCTTTTTTGCTATATTGGGCATTCGAACAGTAGGTTTTAATATATGGTTGTTTTAACCGGCTTATATATCGGAGAAAACAATATAAATGGAAATTACATCCGGAAATAACTTAGAAATTTTATTCAATAAAAATTAGAGTATTTTATGAATCAAAAGAGTTCTGCATTAGCCTTGGGAACTGATAACGTGTGGAAATTGCTTCTACAATATGCTGTTCCGTCAATTATAGCAATGACCGCTTCGTCATTATATAATATAATTGACAGCATATTCATTGGACATGGAGTTGGAGCATTAGCTATCGCAGGATTGGCAATTACTTTTCCGTTGATGAATCTTTCAGCCGCCTTTGGGTCGATGGTTGGAGTAGGCGCATCAGCATTAATGTCATTGCGGTTGGGACAAAAGGATTATTCAACGGCTACTCATATTTTAGGTAATGTTTTAACCCTTAATACAATTTTTGGAATTGGGTATTCCGTTCTGGTTCTTTTATTTCTTGATCCGGTATTGCGCTTTTTTGGTGCCAGCAACGCTACGCTTCCTTATGCCCATGATTATATGTTTATTATTTTGCTGGGTAACGTTGTTACGCACATGTATTTGGGTTTAAATTCCTTATTAAGGGCATCCGGCAGTCCTCAGAAATCCATGTCCCTAATGATTGGTTCGGTCATTATTAATTCCATTTTGGCACCTGTATTTATTTTCGGGTTTAAATGGGGTATCAGGGGGGCTGCCATGGCAACGGTATTTGCACAGATAGCCATGTTGGCATGGCAAATTCAAATTTTTGCTAAAAAATCAAACTTGATTCATTTTCAAAAAGGGACGTTTCAATTAAAACCCAAGATAGTTTCTGATACTATGGCTATTGGCATTTCTCCATTTTTGATGAATTCCGTTTCGTGCGTTATCGTGATTTTTATAAACCAGGAACTTATCCGTTATGGTAGCGATTTGCACGTCGGGGCTTATGGGATAATTAACCGGGTAGCTTTTCTTTTTGCTATGGTGGTGATGGGATTAAACCAGGGAATGCAACCTATTGCGGGTTATAATTTTGGGGCTAACCAAATTGATAGGGTTAATAAGGTTTTAAAATATACCCTTATGCTGGCAACTGTTGTCATGACGTTGGGTTTTTTGCTGAGTGAACTGATTCCGCATGAAGTGGCCTCATTATTTACCGAAGATAAAACATTGACTCAATATGCTGTTGCGGGATTAAGGATTGTATTTATGTTTTGTCCTTTAGTCAGTATCCAGATGGTCACTGCTAATTTCTTTCAAAGTATTGGTATGGCAAAAAAATCCATCTTTATGTCTTTATCCCGTCAATTGATATTTTTGCTGCCTGGCCTTATCCTGTTGCCTCATTTCTATGGAGTGAAAGGTGTTTGGTATAGCCTGCCGGTTGCAGATGCTTTCTCATGTATCGTTGCTTCTTACATGTTAGTGGTAGTATATCGTAAATCTGTAGTTAAACATTAAATAATCATCATGGCTGAAAAGTTTTTTATTACCGTAGGCCGGCAGTTGGGAAGTGGCGGCCGGCAAATAGGGGAGAAGCTGGCTAAGCAGCTTAATATCGCTTTTTATGATAAAGAGTTAATACTTATTGCCTCCCAGAAAAGTGGTCTGGGTAAAGAATTTTTTGAAAAAATAGATGAAAAATCCGGTCATAGTCTTCTTTTTGGCGGAAGCAGTCCATACGGGGTTTATTCTAACGAAATTTATGCTAATTATTATTTGAATAATGAAACTCTTTTTAAAATTCAAAGTGATGTAATCCGGGAATTGGCCGATCAACACTCATGCATTTTTGTGGGCCGCTGTGCCGATTATATTTTAAAAGACCAAGCCCATTGCCTGAACCTTTTTGTTACTGCAAATTTGAATGACAGGATTAAGCGGGTGATGGAAAATGAACAATTAACAGAGAATAAGGCTAAAGCATTAATTGAAAAGACTGATAAAAAACGGGCAAATTATTATAATTATTTCAGTGATAAAGTTTGGGGAGCAGCCAGTTCATATCACCTTTGCATTAATTCATCGGTCTTGGGAATTGATGAAACCGTAAACTTTATTTGTCAGTTTATTAAAAAGCAATTGGAACTGAACGTTAATTAATAAAAAGGGATATTGTTGGTAAAAAAAAGGTAAGGGCCTTTAATTGTCCTTACCTTCTTTTTTAAATTTAAAGTTTTTTGATAAATATTCTGTATCTTTTATAAATACGGCCACCGGCTTTTTCCATTTCCATTCTTATCTTGGTGTTGCTTTCGAGCTCAAGCTGGCTGTCAATGAATTTCATTCCTTTTTTCTGCGCATCTTTAAGCATCTCTATAGCCAGGACAGAATCAATACCTTTGCCTCTGCATTCTTCAGTTATGCCTCCTAAGAGCAGTGTAAGCATCTTGGAGGTTTTTCTTCCCCTTAATATTTTAAAGATGCCAAAGGGCAACAATTTTCCTTTAGCCGCAATGATCGCTTTACTTAAATCGGGCATTCCGACAATAAATGCAAGTAAATTGCCATCATTGTCAGCTATGGCTTTGACAAAATGCGGATCCAACAGAGGCAGATAAATTTTGGCAAAATCATCCATTTCCTCTTCCTCGAATGGAACAAAGGCATAAATATTTTTAAAGGTATCGTTCAGGAGATATAAAATAGGTTTGATATAAGGTCTTATATCTTTCCTTTTTTCGAAATTTAAAATTTGTATGCCATTTTTTTGCATCACCCTTTTATAAATTGCTTTATAAAAATCAGGTATTTCTTCGGGAACAATTATCTTATAGACAACACAATCTTCTTTTTTGCCATATCCTTCCTTTTCCAGCAATTCGGGCATGTATTTGAAGTTACAACTGGTAGAAATACAAAGGGGCTCGTCAAAACCTTCAACCATGAATCCTTCAGGGTCTTTATCAGAAAAGGCAAGAGGACCAACAATATTATCCATGCCTTTTTCCCTGGCCCATTTTTCAACGTATTCAATCAGCGCATGAAAAACTTCAGGATCCTCATAAGTTTCCATGAAGCAAAAACGGCCGTCATTTTCGTGGTGAATTTCATTGTAGCGGCGGTTTATTAGTCCCATGATACGGCCAACCACTTCTCCGTCCTTGTATGCCAATAAGAAAATGGAATCGCAGTAATTGTAAAATTTATTTTTCTTGACATTGAAAAAGTTCCATTCATCCATGTAAATAGGAGGAACCCAATTTTTGTGATCTTTATGTATACGTGCAGGTAAATAAATGAATTGCTTCAATTCTTTTTTGCCTTTTACTTCTTTTATTTCTATAGCCATAGATGGAAATTATATTCAACGATTTTGTTATGATTAAATGACATCTTCTTTATTTTATAATTGTATGAAGATCCCTTTTAACAAACAATTTATTAAATTATTAAACTTTCGCAAGGTATAAATTTTTTACAAAGAAAAGCCCGGTATTTTTAAATGAACCGGGCTTTTCTTTGAGGGGAACGTTATATTTTGCTGATTATTTGTTGTTTATATTATATACCCCAAGCAAATTTCTTTAATATTTTTCACATTTTTTTCCGGAATCTGCCTGTTCTTTCCTTTACCGGGCTGGTCTTTTTCTGACTAATCCACCATGAAGTATTGGGATAATGAATATGAAAAGGCACTTTGATTTCTGTCAGGCGGGATATCACATCGAATAGTAGCGATGATACCAGGATGAACAATGGACAGGAAACTAATCCGCCCAACACATCGACAAGATAGTGTGCCTTTAGGTAAACAGTGGAAAGTGAAAGGATGAGTATGAAGGGCAGGATAGAATAGAAAAGCTTTTTGGAATTGGTGAATGCCAGATATAATAAAATATAGGATATTCCAATGTGTGAGCTTGGAAATGCACCGGTAGGTGCTTCACCCATTTCATGAATAATCTTTATTAGATAACTGAAAAAATATCCCTCTGGCAACGTCGTGTCTTTAGCCGGAAAATAAAACTGCGGGCCTTCTGTGGGAAAAATCGAAAAAATAATATAGAATATGTAAAATGAACTGATGATGACAAAAAGGCTTTTTTCGAACCTGTCCCTGTGTTTTAGGTAAATAACCAGGCAGGTAATGAGAATCAGAGGGAAAAATGAAAAATAACCAAGGTTCATGATTTCGTTGACCCAGGGCTGGGGTAATAATTTTGAAAATGCAATACTTGGCTGGCACCCAAACAGATTGTATTCCCAGTTGCATAAAAGCCAGTCAAAATTGCCATAAAAAATATTATTAAAATAATCAGTTTCATTATAGAAAAATCCCAAAAAAGCCAGGGGATAAAAATTCCTGAAAAAATCTAATAATGGATCATTTTTAAATAGCTGTTTCAGCCAAATTAACGTGAAAATCAGAGCGATGAAACAAAACCTGATCAGAAAATGAATGCTTTTATCCTGAAGCCTGGCACTTCCAAATGTCATGTATAATGCAGTTGCCAGAATATAAATAAGGGTGATGATATCTGTCGGATTAAAAAGATTCCAAAACTTGTTTTCGTTTTTTTGTGGATTCATTATTTTTGATGAGAAATGTTAATAAGAACAAATTTAAAAATTTTTTATAACTTTAAACTATTTCAGGTAAAGGCTGATAATAGTGAAAATGGCGAAAGTGATACTGGCAATTCCATTTATAGTCTGGAATGCAACATTTACCCTCGATAAATCATCAGGTTTTACAATTAAATGCTGGTATAATAGTAGGGAAATAAAGATGAATGAACCAATCCAGTAAAGCAGTCCAAATTCCCCATATATTCCGGCAGCTATAATAAAACCTGTGGTAAAAAGATGCAGTATTGCAGAGAGTACAAGTGTTTTTGATTTGCCTAACCAGGCAGGCATGGATTTTAAACTGACGCTTTGATCGAAACGGTAATCCTGCAAGGAATAAATCATGTCAAACCCGCTTACCCAGAATAAGACTGCCAAAGAATACATGATTGGCAATATCCCGAATTTCCCGCAAACAGAAATATATGCGCCGATAGGAGCAAGGGATAAACCAAGCCCCAATACAAAATGGCACAAGGAGGTATATCTTTTTGCCAGGCTATATCCGAGGATAATTAATAAAGCAACAGGAGCAAGGGCAAAAGTGAGCATATTGATGAACCATGTAGTGAGCATGAAAAGAATTACATTGGCTGAAATGAAAAGCAGGGCAGAACGGGGTGAAATTATTCCCTTAGGTATTTCCCTTGCTGCAGTTCGTGGATTTAGAGAATCTATCTTTCTGTCTGCATAACGGTTAAAAGCCATGGCAGCATTCCGGGCAAAGATCATACAAAGAATAACCAGGATCAGTATATGCCAGCTAAATGGACTACCCCCAATTTTAATGGCAACAAAAAAACCAATCAGGGCAAAGGGCATTGCAAAAATGGTGTGAACGAACTTGACCAGTGACAAATAATCCGATATTTTTTTAATCATTCTTTAGTAATTTATTTCAAAGAAGAAATATATATCATAAAACATGAAAGGCATTGATAAAATTGTGGTGTGTTTGTTAAATTACTCCCTTTATTAAATCCAAAATAACACCTTCTTTAAGCGAATAATCACTTTGAAACAATTGGTTGATATTTAACTTTTTCAGGACAAAAGAGGTAAACAAACTGGCCAGGACGATGTAATCCACCCTGATGGGTTCCAGGTGATGGTAATTCAACCTTTGTTCACGGGTGGATTTGATCAGGGTTTCATATAGCCTGTGGTATTCATCCATACCCAGCTCTTTTGAATTTTCCCTTTCAATTTGTCCATTGGGTTCCGGTTCGTGAAAAATCAGGGAACGAAAAGTATCAAAACTTCCTGATGCTCCGATAAGCACTGATGGATTATATTTTGAAGCAGCTTCAAACAGTAATCCGAGGTTTTGTTCAAAATATTGTTCGATAATTTCTATTTCTTCCGGCTTAATCGGATCGGAAGGATGAAATTTATTCAACAACCGGGCTATACCCAGATTAAAACTGTGTTTCCACAAGATTTCATTCTGGTTGGCAATAATAAATTCATTGCTTCCTCCGCCGATATCAAGGATAATTTCATGTCCATGGTCTATATGTACGGTCTGTTTCACTCCTTTATATATAAATCCTGCTTCCTGGTCACCGCTGATGACATGAATGTCTATATTGAATTTCTGTTTTATAAAAGTTGTGAATTCTTCCTTATTGGCAGCGCTTCTGATGGCGGAGGTGCCCAGGGCATACATTTTTTCTACCTCGAACTTTTTCATGTTTGCAACATGAATATTCATTGCATTTTCTGCCCGTTCGAAAGCATCAGGCAGGATTACATGCTTATTGATGCCGCTTTTCCCCAATTGTACGGCTTGACGGTCAATAAATAGTATATGGTATTTATTTTCATTTTCGACTTCGGCTACCAGCAAATTGAATGTATTGGTGCCCATGTCGACTATTCCTGCACGCATGATTTTTGTTTTATATAACAAGTTTTCCGGCTCAAAGTTAAAAATTAACCTTGAAGGATAATAAAATAAATTTTAGTGGTTTCCAAATGCATATCTGAGAGAGAAAACATTTGAATATAAAGCAATCGATTGGTCGCCTATATCGGTAAGGGCATAGTCTATAGATAGCCGTTTAAGGCAGAGGCCAAGTCCAAGGTTAGGCTGAAAGGTAAGCTGGTTTTTCCCTCCGAAACCAGGTACATGCTGAATATTGCCCACCCCGGCCCTGATAAAAACCAGGTGATTGTATGAAAATTCGACGCCCAGGTGCGGATCCACACAAACCGGATTTGATTGAACAAGTACCGGCCTTTTCCCGTCAAAGGTGATCTCTGCATCCAGTTCCGTTAATGCTTCAATTTTTTTATTAATGGTAAAATCCCTTGAAATACCTAAGATTAATTTTGGAAGGGTGATCTCCACCGAATTTTCGGGTAATTCATTGCCTGTGGTTTCATAAACTTCTTTTAAGTCCTGATTGTCAAATTTCCAGGCATTAAAGGTGGAAGTAATATCCCTGCCCGAAAGTCCAAAATGCCAGTGCTTTTTATCGAACCGGGCACCCAGATCAATGCCGAACCCCCAGGCAGAGGCGAAATTTCCGGTTTTGCGCCGTATTACTTTCACCGTTGTCCCATAGCTAAATCCCGGAATCTGATTTTTCCGTGCATAAGAGAACATGAAAGCATAGTCGGCTGCTGAAAATGATTTGATCAGGTCGTACCGTACATTTCCGTTGGCATCAATCAGTTCGAGGGTATTGGGAATATCATCCACGCCAAATCGAATGGCTGAGAATCCGATGACGGAAGAACTGTCGACTTTCGAACTGAAACCTGCGTAATCAAATTTTGCAATCCCTGCGAAATATTCCGAATGCATCAGGGCAGCCTGCATATCACCGGACTGTCCGGCAAGGCCTGCAGGATTCCAATAACCTGCAGTGACATCTTGCACTGTAGCGACTGTTGAATTGGACATTCCTAAAGCTCTCGCGCCTATACCGACAGACAGGAATTCATTGCTGTATTTCCTGGTTTGTCCGCACAGATTAACCGGAATATATAGCATTGAGAGCGCTAAAAGAAAATGAACAGTTCCTTTTCCCACAGGTTTACTAAATTTTACTGATAAATAAACGAAAAAATTCATTAAATATCATTTTTAATTTACTTTTGTCCAAAACATTTAAAATTATATATGATGAATATAGGGGTTACGGTGAAGAAGAGCCTACCAAATTTTGTCACTATCCTGAGTCTGCTTTCGGGATCTATTGCTACAGTATTGGCGTTCCAGGATAATCTGATTGCTGCGGCCTGCTTCATATTTGCTGCTGCTGTTTTTGATTTCATGGATGGAATGGTAGCCCGTGCGCTAAAAGCATATTCGCCCATGGGCAAAGAATTGGATTCTTTATCCGATGTGATCAGTTTCGGAATGGCACCGGCTGCTATTTTGTTTAGAATTTTGCTGATGTCCTTGGTAAAGCGTGACAGCAGTTTTAATTACGAAACTGCCGATGCCCTTCATTTAGTGATACTTTTCTCTCCTTTTTTAATTACTGCATTTTCGGCCTTACGCCTGGCAAAATTCAATATTGATGAACGTCAGACCAGTTCATTTATCGGTCTGCCAACTCCGGCCAGTGCCATATTTATTGCCTCACTTGCCCTGATATTGATTGGGAAAACTGACAGTTTTCTTCATTCTGTTATATTAAACCTGGGTGTTTTGTTGGGCATCATTGTGGTACTTTGTGCCCTGCTGGTAGCCGAAATCCCTATGTTTTCCCTGAAAATTAAAAGTTTGCGTTTTGCCGACAACCGGCTTAGATATTTTTTCCTGCTGATTGCTGTATTGGCTCTCATATTTTTTAATCTTTATGCTATTCCATTTGTCATCATTTTTTATGTAATCCTGTCAATTATCAATGATATATTCCTATCACATGTAAAATAAATAATACGATGAATTTTATAGCTGAGATTAGCATTATGCCCTTGAAATCCTTACCAGATCCACAGGGAATGCTTATTAGTTCTGAACTTCAAAAATTAGGATTTAGTGATATCCGGAATATAAGGATTGGCAAGCATATTACTCTTGAGATTACCGCTAATTCTAAGGAAGCAGCTATGGAACGGGTGAAGGATTCCTGTAACCTGTTGTTACATAATCCGGTTACTGAAGGATACGAGTATACAATTAAAGAAGTCTGATTTGTCTTATTCGTTCAGTAAGTGGATGGAATGACAGGCCACTATACCTGCGGTTTCAGTTCGCAGCCGGCTTTTACCAAGAGTGATTTCTTTAAACCCGCATTTACGGGCAGTTTCTATTTCTGCCGGGCTAAAATCCCCTTCGGGACCAATCAGGATAAGGGCATTTTTTTTATTGGAATAATCGGTTTTTAAAGCCAACCTGGAACCTTCTTCACAATGTGCAATGTATTTTATGCCGTCGAATGGCTGGTTGACTATATCATTAAACTTGGTCAGGTTATTTAATTTAGGCTTATATGCTTTCAGGGATTGTTTCATGGCCGAGACTATCACTTTTTCCAGGCGTTCATTTTTGATAACTGTTCTTTCGGAATGGTTGCAAAGCAGGGGAGTGATTTCGTCAATGCCGATTTCTGTGGCTTTTTCAAGGAACCATTCAAAACGGTCTATATTTTTAGTCGGGGCAATGGCGATATGCAGGTAAAAGTCGCGTTTTTCATATTCCCTGAATGTTTGGAGAATTTTAACCTGGCAGGCTTTAAGGTTGTTATCGGCAATACTGGCCTGATAAAGGTTACCTTTGCCATCAGTCAGGTATATTACATCATTGGGAACCAGGCGTAAAACCCGGATACAATGCCTGGATTCTTCTTCGTTTAAAATGTAAGTGTCGCCTTGTATATCCGGGGTGTAGAAAAGATTCATTTTATTCAGTTTTAATAAATGTTTTTGAAATGAAAAAAATTGGTTTGTTGTCTGATACGCATTGTTTTATTCATAAAGACCTTTTCGAATTTTTTAAGGATTGCGATGAAATCTGGCATGCAGGTGACATTGGAAATGTAGAAACAGCCCTGGCTTTTGAAAAGTACAAATCTTTCAGGGCAGTGTTTGGTAATATTGACGGTACGGATGTGAGAGCCATGTATCCCCTTCACCAGCATTTTACCTGTGAGCAGGTTGTGGTCTGGATAACACATATTGGCGGTTATCCCGGCAAGTATGCACCCAATGTCAGAAAAGAGATCATCGCTCATCCTCCACAACTTTTTATTTCGGGTCATTCCCATATTCTGAAAGTGATTTATGATAAAAAATTAAAATTACTGCATATTAATCCGGGAGCAGCCGGTAAAACGGGAATGCACCAGGTAATGACAGCCGTCCGGTTTGAGATAAACGGAAATAATATCAGCAATCTCGAAATCATAGAGCTTGGGAAAAGATCTGAATGTTATTGAATTTCAACTGGTTTCTCTTCATTCTCTTCTTCTTTTTTAACAGGTGTAATTTCTTTCTTTTCTTCTGTAGTTTTTATTACAGATTTAACTTCAGTTTTTTTCTGTACCTCTTTTTCCGGCATACCTGCATCTATAGCTTCAACTTTAGGTGTTAACTTTTTATACCGGCTTAAAAACATTCTGAATTTTTCGTCCGATGAAACCAGGTAATTGTAATGTTCCTGATTTCTGGGAACTTTGAGAATGCGGTTATTGGGTTTAATTGAATTGATTGCATTGACAAAGTCTTTATTTGATGAAAGCACCTGCATTACCCCCCTGGTGTAACCAAAATAATACCATCTGCCTGGAGCCATTTCCAGGTAAACATCCATTAAGTCACCACTGCGTTTCCTGGTAATTTCAACCAAGCCATTCACTTCCTTATTGATTTGTATGCCGGCAATACTTGCAATTCCTATCTTGCCGGTTGAAACATACGAATTGGTTTCATCATTCCATTTTAGTTGAAGGGAGGAAAAGAAAAGGGTATGTTTTAGCTCAGGCGGTGTACTTTTATAATTGCCGTATAATCCGAGTTCTGTCTTAAGTTCATCGGCTTTTTTTGTCCCAACCCACCAATTGATCCCTTTCAGGTAATTATTGTTCGACATGTTGAAGGCAGTCAGATTGGGAATACTGTCTATTTCTTTACCCATGATGTTCATGGCTTTGTCGTTGATATAAAAATCCATTCCCGTCATTAAGTTCAGGGTTGTCTCATCCGTGATGAGATTTCTTCGAATCTTCCCGTAGCTGGTCAGTTTCATTTGTCCGAAATTCACTCCAAGTGAAACATCTCCTTCCGAGTAGGCCAAACATCCGTTTCTGTTTATGCTAAGGTAGTTATCCGGTTTTTTGAAGTCCAGGATTTTCTCTTTGGAGGAAATTTCGTATTTATCCGAGTCCTTGTTGTAATGCAGGAATCCATCAGCCGACACCATCTGCTGGTCATTGTAATTTTTCCTGTATGAAAGGAAAGTAGAAAATATGTGAATGGAATCCCTGGCAATGAAAGGCCCTGCATAAATCTTATTATGGTTAATGTTGAGTGGAGAAGATGAAATTGGAATATAGATATTCTTCGGGTCAATTTCAGAATTGAAAGCCAGCCATTGGTCTTTTATGCCCGGGCAGTTCTGAAATATCCTGGCCCCCCCGTCAAAAGTCAGGTTGGCCGCTGCGGCCTTGAGGATCACTTTCCCCTGGTAAGCAAAATAGGGACTGAGCATAAAACTGTCGGGTTCTGCCAATGTGGCTAAAGCTGTAGTTTGCAGTGTGGTGTCTACCGATATGTCTGAAAAATGGATTGTTTCAACTTTCCCGTCTTCCTCGATATAGTCATAATCAGCTTTCCCTGTATATTTTTTCCGGCTGGCAATATCCAGTTCGGCATCATATAATTTATAACGCCTGTTTGTATAGTTGGCTGTGACGCCGGCGTTTTTCAATGTCTGCATTCTGGCATTTTCTTCGATATTCACTTCACCTTTGCTGGGATAAATGATTGCATCGGCAACCCGGATAAGTTTTACGCCAGTGGCATGAATAATATTTTTCTGATAATCATATACTGCCAAAGGAGAAACAAAGGATAGCGAATCCTGTGCTGGATGTGACGAAACATATCTTGGCCCTGTAATGGAGTCATTACCCACAGGCAGTTTCTTATATTTACTAAGGTCTCCTGAACCCAAATCAATTTCTTTGGTGTTCATGTTCCAGATAAACTTGTCAATATAGCTGATATACTTGTTGGCCGGGAATTCTATTCTGGTAATATCTTTTTTGGACAGAAAAGTACCCTTATGAAGTTTAAAATCCACCTCCGATTTTACATCCTGGGTCAGTACCAAAAGATTTTCATTTTTTTCTGATTTCAGGTGAAACTGGGAGGTGTCAGCTTCCGAATTCATTGATTTATATGTAAAAAGTCTTGACTCGATCACTCCATTGGCAATGCTCATTGTCCCCCGGCCCGTTAACCCGCCCGGTTTCAGCTCCAGAGTTCCTTTCATTAGGGCTTCATTATTGAACATGGAATAAGGTGATTTGTCCTGATAAGCGAAAAGCTTGTCATTCTTTGGATACCAGCAAACGCGGTGATTCTTTCCTTCTACTTCCGGATATTCAGTGCCATTTGTATTTTGGGCCATTTTAAAATTGCTGGCTTCAGCGATGGTAGAGTCGGGTAAAAATGTAAAATTCTCGGAGGAAGTTGTGGAAGTCAGGTAGTTTAATTCTCCATTTCCTTTTAAGCCCTGATTGCTCAGATCAATTTTATGATGAAAGATACCTTTGCCTCCATATAAATTTATCCCCTCAGTACCGGTTAACGCAGTGAATCCCAGCGAGGAATCCTTCTGGAATTTTAGTTTGTTTTGAATCGCAGGCAATATCCCTGCTGAGTGGAAAGTGCCGGTAAATGCTATCCCTTCCTTATGGAAATTGTCCATGCTGTCTATCCTAAAAGGATCCAATTCAAAAAAGAAATCATTTCGCTTGTAGGCGCCCTTTTGTATCTGGGGATTATCATAATAAACATAAGATTTTTCCCTGCTTTGGAATATCGGGTAATCTTTATACATTTTGGTTCCCGATTTGTTGTCGGGTTTGTCAATCAGCAATACTCCATTGATATTTTCAATGTTGTTTTTAACTTCTGTTAAGACTTTTTTCCCGTATCCATCCTTTCCGTTAAGCACTCTAAGCCTCATGGAGTCGATGCTTCGTAAATCGATGTCAAAACCTTCATAATTGAATAAGAAATTTTTGCCATTAAAGGTGAAGTTACCTGCGTCTACTTTTCCGTCAAATTCGAAGGCCCGGTTTTTTTTCATGGTAACACGCTGGTATTTCGGTGTAATGACCACATTTTGAGAGTCACTGATAAAGATCAGGGGTATACCCTGAATAACAAGGTCATTGTTTTTTAGATTCAGCCATGAATTGTCAACCGGGATATTGGTGGTGGACACAAACCGCATCACATCATAATCTATTTTTCCGGTGCTGGAATTTACATAGTTGAACAGTCGGGGACGCAGGCTGATACGGTCATTGGCTTCGTCAAACCAGAGATAGCCTTCCACGGCAAGATTAATAACCAGGCGCCTGATATCTTCCAACGATCGCCTCATATAATCGGCAAATGCTTTTACGGGAAATTCTGAAGAATGGTAGCGGTAAGAGAAATTTCTCAAAGCAATTAATGGATTCAGGATATCCATCCCTTGTAACTTATCGAATTTCTGTTGGTCAAAGGCATTGACTGATTCAAAAACTGCCTTACTGATGGTCGTACCTTTCTGCCTGGTAAAATAAACCCTGGTGCTGTCCATTTTCCAAGACATCTGTTCGAAACTCATGTCTATCTTATGGTAGGTGTTTGATGCCGGACTTTGTGAAATAAAGTTCTCTGAATGAGTGACAGATACTTCCCTGTTTTTAACATCATAATTCAGGGTCATTTCCGGGTGTGATATGGAATCTTTTTCAACTTTCAGAATGATTTTTGTCCTGGGCCCTATCATCCTGTCGTTGCGGATAACGAAATATTTGGAAATGGCTTTAAGTCTTTTGGTCGTGTCCTGGAAAAATGTCATGTGGGCAGGTTCCTGGTCGGTTCCCGATCCGATAAGTTTTGCCCCTTCCATGGAAAAGCCTCCTTCATAGTTGATATGCGGATAGATGTTGTTGATTTTGAAATGTTTATTGTAAGATGAAAAGGAAGGGTAAAAGGTTTCACTTGGAGATTTAACGAAACTTACTTTGTCTTCAAATGAACCTAATATAGGGGCATTAAGATAATTCTTGTTAGTAAACCATACTGAATCACAATTATATCCTGTTTTTGTCAGGTCAATTTGATAACGATTAAATTCTGCATAAACGTTGGCAGGATTCATGCCTGCCCTTTCCCAGGACACTTTCCCCTTATTACCTGTCCAGATGTTTTCCATAGGGTAATAGATTCCATTGGTATTGCTGATTATGATGCTGTCCTTGAAAACTTTACAGGTCAGATATA
>JAUZOH010000012.1 GCA_030706565.1 Bacteroidota bacterium
GTTCGGCTCTGTTTGAACTTTGTACTTATACCACAGGAAAAGAAAGAGAGAAACTTTTTAATAGGGCAGAGCTTATTATTAAATCTTTAAGTTCTGAAGTTTACAGGGCACAACCCGGCACAAACGGTTTCTTTGTCCTTAGGCATAATGTGGGTGGTTTCCCTCAGCGTAGTGAAATTGATGTACCCCTGATATATTCGGATTATTATTTCCTTGAAGCCCTGCTTCGTTATAAAAGGTTGTTGAAATAAGACATTTGACATAAATTAATTGAACAATTTGTTTGAAAATAATTTATACTTGTTAAAAATAAATGAGTACAAATAATCCGTTTAGGTCTTTTTTTATTAAAAAATAAATCATTCCCCTCATGAAAAAATTTGTGTTACTTTTTTTCCTTTTTACCCTGGCCAGGGTTTATGGACAAACAATCAACATTATTCCTCAGCCGGTTGAAATAAAACAATCAAAGGGTAATTTTATATTAACAAGGGTTTCAACTGTTGGTTTTAATAATCAGAACAGCAGCAAGATAGCTAAAATGTTAGCCAAAAAACTGGATGAAGCCACCGGTTTCGCGATTAAGGCGCAACAAAGCAAAATGGCTGCGATTCAGCTCAATCAGAATAAAGTTCCTGTTGCCAAACTTGGAAAGGAAGGTTATACCCTCATTTCTACCCCGAAAAGGGTGGTTATAACAGCAAATGAGCCTGCCGGCCTGTTCTATGGCATGCAAACCTTACTCCAGCTTTTGCCAAAAGAAATTGAAAGCAAAACAACGGTTACCACCAAAACAAACTGGATAATCCCTGCCGTTGAAATTACGGATTACCCTCGTTTCGGATGGAGAGGGATAATGCTTGATGTCAGTCGTCATTTCTTCACTAAAGAAGAAGTCAAACGTTATATTGACGAGATTTCCCGTTACAAATACAATGTCTTTCATTGGCATTTGACCGATGATAATGGATGGCGAATTGAAATCAAATCCTTCCCAAAACTAACTGAAGTTGGAGCATGGCGTGTACCCCGTGAGGGACATTTCGGCCAGCTGTTGGCTCCCAAACCTGGAGAAGCAGCAACACAAGGAGGTTTTTATACCCAGGACGATATCAGGGAAATTGTTCAGTATGCCCAGGATCGTAATATCACTATTGTTCCTGAAGTTGATGTACCGGGTCATTGCATGGCTGCAATTGCAGCCTATCCCGGATTGAGCTGCAGCAAAGATACGAGTACAAAAGTCAATCCTGGTTCTTCATTCTCCGAATGGTATGGCAATGGCAAATTTAAAATGCTGATAGATAATACATTAAATCCGGCAGATGAAAAAGTTTATGATTTCATCGATAAGGTTTTTACTGAAATTGCTGCACTTTTCCCTGGCCAGTACATTCATGTGGGAGGGGACGAGTGTTATAAAGGTTATTGGGCGAATGATACCAGTTGCCAGTCCCTGATGAAAAAACAAAACATACCAACCCTGGAGGCTCTGCAGGCATATTTTGAGGGCAGGGTTGAAGGAATACTGAAAACCAAAGGGAAAAAGCTAATCGGCTGGGATGAAATCCTTGAAGGGGGCTTATCACCTGAAGCAACAGTAATGAGCTGGCGGGGTACAAAGGGTGGAATTCAGGCAGCCCAGCTGGGACATGATGTGGTTATGTCACCCACAACATTTGCTTATATCGACTATCAACAGGGTGAAAAGTCAGTTGAAGCTCCTTTGGGATATCCTACTTTGCGTTTAAATACATGTTATAGTTTTGATCCTGTTCCTGAAGGAGTAGACGCAAAATTTGTCCTCGGAGGCCAGGGAAACCTCTGGGCCGAACATGTGGCAACTTTCAGGCATGCCGAATATATGACCTGGCCACGGGGCTGGGCTCTTGCTGAAGATTTCTGGTCACCTAAAGAAAATAAAAACTGGACAAATTTCATTAAAAAGGTCGAAGCACAATTTATCCGTACTGAAATAGCCGGGGTGAATTATTCTGTAGCCATTTATGACCCGATCATTTCTACCTATAAGGAAAACGGAAATACAATTCTTAAAATGGAATCCGAAATTCCCGGCCTGGATATTTATTACACTTTCGATGATGCCATACCTGATAATTTTTCAAAAAAATATACACAACCTGTCGAACTGCCCGAAAACCCGGCTACGCTTCGTGTAATAACATACCGTAATGGCAAACCAATCGGTCACCTAATCACACTGAGACCTGAAGATTTAAAAAAGAGGTAATTGCGGGCCATTAAAGACTAATGTAGAATAATAATTTAGGATATGAAAAAACTTGCTGTTTGCGTTTTATTTGTTTGGGCTATCGTCAATTCTTTGATTCTAAAGGCTGAAGGTGTTGAAAGGTTCCCTATGAATACCGGTTGGCATTTTATTTTGAATGATGTGACTGGTGCGGAAAAAACTAATTTTGATGATTCAAAATGGGAACTGGTTACCCTACCTCATTGTTGGGGATGGCAGGATGGAGAAAACGGAAAAAAATTTTACCGTGGACCGGGATGGTATCGTAATAAATTTGATGCACCCCTAAGTGTCAGGGGAAAACGTTTTTTTATCCGCTTTAAAGCTGCCGGTACCATGGCCGATGTATATTTGAACGGCCATCATCTTGGACAGCATTGCGGTGGCTTCGGCGCTTTCAGTTTTGAGTTGACGGATTTTATAAAAGCGAAAAATAATGTTCTGGCTGTTAATGTAAGCAATAAATACATGGATTTCCTCGCCCCCTTGGATGCGGATTTTAATTTCTATGGGGGATTGTATAGAACTGCTGAACTGGTCGTCTCTGATCCGGTTTGCTTTTCACCCCTGGAACATGGCTCTTCGGGTATCAAAATTTTACAAACAAAGATATCTGATGATGAGGCTACAATAAATATAATAACCTCTGTTAATAGTAAATATTCAAAAAGGAAAACGCAAGTTAAATTAAGAATATCCATTACTGATGCAAAGGGCCTGATGGTAAAACAAACAGAAAAAGGACTGGAAGTTAATTCTCAGACAACAGTCCGGGATAGCCAGGTTTTGAATATTGAAAAACCTCATTTATGGAATGGCGTTCTGGATCCATATTTGTATAATGTTTCCATCGAACTTTTGAATGGCCATCGGGTTCTTGATAAATTGAACCAACCGATGGGCCTGAGGTATTATCATGTAGATCCGGAAAAGGGATTTTTCCTGAATGGCAAGCCTTATTTTTTAAAAGGAGTCGACAGACATCAGGATCGTGAAGGTAAAGGATGGGCAATCAGCAGCGCTGATGAGAAACAGGACATTGACCTCATTCGGGAAATGGGAGCTAATGCCCTTCGGGGTGCCCATTATGAGAATAGCGATCATCTGTATAGCTTATGCGACAGTGCCGGAATACTTGTTTGGGCTGAAGAACCCCTTGTTAACCGGCATGATACAACGCTTCTCTTTAAACAAACCATGGAAGGCCAGTTAAAAGATTTAATTGAACAAAATATCAACCATTCATCCATTTTTGCCTGGAGTTTGTTCAATGAATTAGATCCTAAAACAAGCCCTATTGATTTGGTTTCTGGCCTGAATAATTTAGCTCATCAGGAAGATCCTACAAGACTTACGGTTGGGGCGATGGACCAGTTTAAATGGAAGCAGATGGCTGCAATTCCTGATTTGATTGCCTGGAATATTTATCCGGGTTGGTATTCAAAAAGTCCGGATGATTATGGCGAATTTCTCGAACAAAGAAGAAATACAAGCCGGGAAGGTGGCATAGCTATTAGCGAATATGGCGCCGGAGCCAGCATTTACCAGCACGCAGATCCAGTGACCCAACCTAAACCAAGCGGGCCTTTTCATCCCGAGGAATGGCAAAATGTGGTTCACGAAACCGGTTGGAATGCTATTCGCCAGCGGCCTTATGTTTGGGGCTCATTTATATGGAATATGTTCGATTTTGCCGTTTCAAGGCGTAAAGAGGGGGATCATCCCGGAAGAAATGATAAAGGCCTGATTACTTTCGATCGAAAAGTGAAAAAGGACGTTTTTTATTTTTATAAAGCCAATTGGACAAATACCCCTGTGCTTTATATTACAAGCCGGAGGTTTACAAGCAGAACTGATGCGAATACGGTGATCAAGGTGTATTCAAATTGTGAAACGGTAGAACTTTTTGTTAATGATATTTCCCAGGGCGTCAAATCTCCAAACGATTTGAAGATTGTTCAATGGCCTCAGGTTATTTTGGAACCTGGAGAAAATAAGATTCGTGTTTCCGGTCAGAAAGACGGCCGGGCTTTTGAAGATGGCTGCATCTGGATGTTAACCAGTGGCCATTGATGTTTTACTTACCTTTACGAATTCTTGTTATACTGGGAATATGAATTTAATATCCCTGCTTCAATAAACAAATAATTATGGATGAAACCTTATAAAGGTTTCATCCATAATTGCTTATGTGCTATAACTCTATCCTGGTGTTTTGTTAAAAAAGGACAGCAGTTTTTATTTCAGTTTTACTAAACGTAAACATTTACGAACTTGTTGCCATTTCAGCACTAAGTCACATAGAAATAATGCGAAATATTCCTCTGTGCCTTCTCTGTGTACCTTTGTGTTATTGTATTGATTTATTACACAGAGAACCGCAGAGTTTTAATACAGAGGGCCAGAGAAATCTGTTAAAACCCCGTTTTACTACTTGCGAAACATCAATATATCCTTTTTTCTTAAAAAGAAAACAAACAAAATTGTTTTAGGAAATCAATAGTTTTGATTAAAATCAGTATAAAGGAACTGAAAAATGTAATAACTTTATAGCCTTAAATGCATTAAATTGATGAATTTATTTTGTCATGGTTTTCTTATCCTGAATATTGTTTTTAGTAGTATTTGGTACCATCCGGTTCATTTTTCCGTTACTAATGTTGAATACAATAAGGATAAACAGGGATTTGAAATTGTATTGAAATTATTTAAAAGTGATTTGGAGACTGCACTTTCTTTGCAGTTTGGTTTAAAATTTGCCGACGCTGATAAAAATGTGATACAAGCCGACCAAAAGATTCTTCAGCAGTATATTGATCTTCATTTTAAGATAAAGGTCAATGGGAAAGGAGTAAATGTCGTTTACAGGGAAAATAAAGTAAGCGGTGATGATATCTGGCTGTATGCGGATTGTAAGTACAAAAAAAAGGTACAGGAGTTGGCGGTTGATAATTCGCTGATTACCGAAGTATATGATGATCAGACCAATTTGTTGATATTGGGTTATATGTCCCAACAGAATGGAATAAGATTGGACAAAACAAATACAAATTTCAGGATTAAAGTTGATCAGGACAGGCCTGAAGTTGTTCATTAACGTAGATGATGAGGAATTGTCGTTCAAGAATATTGTATGATGAAAAAAATTATTGGTTTACTGATTTTTAACCTTTTACTGTTGAATTGTTTTGCTACGCACAACCGGGCTGGTGAAATAACTTTCAGGCAGACTGGCACTTTGAGCTTTGAAATAACTATAACAACTTTTACTTACTCACTGAGCCCTGCCGACAGAAACGAACTGGAAGTTCAATGGGGTGATAATACCAGTAGTATAGCTCCCAGAGTTTCAAAAATTTATCTTCCTAACCATTACATTCACAATACTTATATTACTTCGCATATTTTCCCTGGCCCAGGGATTTATGAAGTACTGGTGCAGGATCCCAACCGGAATTATGGGGTTGTGAATATACCTGGATCGGTCAACGTGATTTTTTCTATAAAATCCACCCTCTTTATTAATCCGCAGGTGGGTAAAAATGATGGGGTCGTTTTGATGAACCCCCCAATTGATAAGGCTGCAGTCCATCATATATTTATACATAATCCTGCTGCCTACTCTCCGGACGGAGATAGTATTTCTTATAAATTAACAACTTGTACCGCTGAAAATGGAATACCTATTGCCAATTATACATTTCCAAAGGCCAGTGATACTTTGTATATCGATCCCGTAAAGGGCGATTTGGTGTGGAATGCTCCTGTCGATACGGGTATTTATAACATTGCATTTAATATTGAAACCTGGCGCAACGGTTCAAAGATAGGGAATGTGGTGCGCGATATGCAGATTGAAGTTCATAATGTAAAAAATCAACCCCCTGTAAACGGGCCTTTAAGTGATAAATGTGTGGTGGCCGGGAATACACTGGATTTTGACATTACAAGTACTGATGCAGATAAGGACTCTATCCAATTGACGGCAACCGGCGGTCCTTTTGCTCAGACCACCAGTCCTGCCACATTTAAGATAACCAGCAGCCAGTTGGGGGCGGTTGTCGGCAAATTCCATTGGCAAACGGATTACAACCAGGCGCGAAAGCAACCTTATTCTGTTGTGGTGAAATCCACAGATAACAGCAAGGAGATGCAACTGGTAGATATTGATGATTTTAATATTCATGTTGTGGCTCCTGCCCCTAAAAATGTCCAGACTTTACCCGGCAACAATGCAATTTTGGTCAAATGGGCCCATAGCCCATGCTCAAATGTTACGGGTTATGAAATTTTCAGGAAGGAAAAAACATCGGATTATAAACCGGATAGCTGTCAGACCGGACTTCCCGCATCCAGTGGATTTACCCTGGTTGGAACTACAAAGGGAATCAATGATACAATTTTCCTGGATACGAATCAGAGTTCAGGGGGATTGTTGCAGGGAATACAATATTGTTACCGCATTGTGGCTGTTTTGTCTGATGGTGCTCAAAGTTTTCCTTCTGACGAAAATTGCGGTATGTTGGTGCCCGGAAATCCGGCATTAACTGAAGCCAGCGTTACTAAGGTAGATGATGTTAACGGCTCTGTCTTTCTGGCCTGGGCAAAGCCCCGAGGGCTTGATACCATTCCTGCCCCTGGGCCTTATGAATATCTTGTTTACCGATCGAATGACCTTTGGGGCCAAAATTTTACACTGATACATACTTTTCAAACCGCCGACCTGAACGATACCATTTATACAGATACGGGCTTGAACACCAGGCAGTATCCTTATTCTTATAAGGTTGAATTATATAACAATGCGGTGGGAAACCGCTTTCTGATCGGAACCCCTGAAATTGCTTCCACTTTTTATCCTGATTTAATGCCAGCTGACAATCAGGTGACTATTTCCATGAAGAAAAATGTTCCGTGGGTCAATACGGAGTATGATATTTACCGGTTGAATAATACTACCCAGCAGTATGATTCTGTTGGGGTGACCAATGCTGAAGTATTTGTAGATAAAAACCTTGTTAATGGAGTAAAATATTGTTATCAGATAAAGAGCAAGGGTTGGCGTCCTTCCCATAATATTGTCTTTAATAATCTGAACTGGTCGCATATCAATTGTACTACACCATTGGACACTGTGGCTCCCTGTCCCCCTTCCCTCGAAGTGAGAACCAATTGCGACAGTTTATACAACCGTTTGGTCTGGACAAATCCAAATCATTTTTGTCCGGGCAGTGAGGTGGTGAAATATAATTTATATTTTAAAAATTCATTGAAAGGTGAATTTGCCAAATTTGATTCTGTTACTTCCCCTGATGATACGGTATATTTTCATCGTAATCCTGACAGCATTTCGGGATGCTATGCGGTGACTGCAGTTGATTCTGTGGGGAACGAAAGCAGAATGTCGGTAATAGGCTGCGTGGACGAGTGTATGTACTACGATTTGCCCAATGTGTTCACCCCTAATAATGATACACATAATGATTTTTTCAAGGCTGTCAACCGCAACAATTATGTAAAGAAAGTGGATATGAAAATTTATAACCGTTGGGGACAACTGGTGTTCCATACTTCCAATCCGGATATTATGTGGAATGGAACTGTCATGAACAGCAATAAAGTGGCTTCTCCCGGCGTTTATTATTATAGTTGTGATGTGTATGAAAACCGGCTTTCTGGCGAAGAAGTCCGAAATATGGTCGGTTTTGTTCATGTTTATTCCGGCAGTTCAAATACCGGTGGTGAATAATTTCCTTGTATTCCCCTTAAACTTAATTAATATAAAATAATTATGATTAATTTGAAAAAATTTGAAGTCTGGTTCGTTACAGGAAGCCAGCATCTTTATGGAGAAGAAACTTTACGCACAGTTGATAAACATTCTAAAGAAATTGCGGAAGGTCTTTCCAGTTCAATAAAAATACCGGTTACTGTAGTCTTTAAACCTGTATTGACTACGCCTGAGGCTATTTATAATTTATGCATTGAAGCCAATTCAGCTAAAAACTGTATTGGACTTATTACCTGGATGCACACGTTTTCACCTGCAAAAATGTGGATCTCCGGTTTAAAAGCTTTGCAAAAACCGGTATGCCACTTGCATACTCAGTATAACCGGGATCTTCCCTGGGGTGAAATAGATATGGATTTCATGAACCTTAACCAATCTGCACACGGTGACCGTGAGTTCGGTTTTATCATGACCCGCATGCGCCTTAACCGCAAAGTTGTGGTTGGATATTGGCAAGATCAGGATGTACAGGAACGTATCGGTGTATGGGCCCGTGCTGCTGCCGGATGGCATGATATGCAAGGCGCTAAGGTTGCCCGTTTTGGCGATAATATGAGAGATGTCGCTGTTACCGATGGAGACAAAGTTGAGGCACAAAAACAATTTGGCTATTCCGTCAGTTATTATGGAATCGGTGATTTGGTGGCACTTGTCAATCAGGTTTCTGAAGCTGATGTTGATCGGCAGGTAAATCAATATTTCGAGGAGTATAAAGTTGCAGGTTCGTTGACAAAAGACAGCAAATCCCTTCGTGAATCTGCCCGTATTGAATTAGGTTTACGTGCATTTTTGGAAAAGGGCAATTTTAAAGCCTTTACTACCAATTTTGAGGATCTCTATGGCCTTGCCCAGCTTCCCGGTATTGCCGTTCAACGTTTGATGGCTGATGGCTATGGTTTTGGCGCTGAAGGTGACTGGAAAACCGCAATGCTTCTCAGGACGATGAAGGTAATGTCGGCCGGATTAGAGGGCGGAACTTCCTTTATGGAAGATTATACCTATAATCTTGCACCCGGAAATATGAAGATACTGGTGGCTCATATGCTCGAAGTTTGCCCGTCAATTGCTGAATCCAAACCTTCTCTGGAAGTTCATCCTTTAGGTATTGGTGGAAAAGATGATCCCGCCCGTCTGGTATTTAATGTTGCTCCCGGGGCTGCCGTTGCTGCTTCATTGATAGATCTGGGTAACCGTTTCCGTTTGATCGTAAGCGATGTGGATGTTGTTAAGCCTGATGCCGATTTGCCAAAGCTTCCTGTTGCCCGTGCGGTATGGGTTCCCCGTCCTAATTTACAGGTTGGGGCTGCTGCCTGGATATATGCAGGTGGCGCTCACCATACTTCTTTCTCAAAAGCACTGACTTCAGAATATATGGAAGATTTTGCCAATATGGCTGGAATTGAATTCGTTTCTATTGGAAAGGATACCAAGATTTCTGAATTGAATAAGGAACTCAGGGCCAATGAAGTATATTATTGGCTTGCAAATGGTTTACACTAGGATAAGGTAATCCATTAATTTATTCTCACTCACTTCCCGGTCTGCTTTATTAGCCTGGCCGGGTTGTGGGTTTTGGTTATAAACCTTTACAAAGTGCGGAAAATAATTACAACCTTTGTCATTTTGTATTAGACAATATGTGAGTTGAACCATTTTGAACCCACAGTTGTTTTAAATGTATAATTATTTTAATGATGAGCAGAAGTTTTAAATACTTTCTTATTCTTTTTGCGACTCTTGTTTTACCCTGCAGGGCTCAGACTGTAGATGATAATTACCTGAAAGGGATGGCTTGTTTGATGAAAAACAAACCGGAAGCTGCAATTGAATATTTTTCAGTATTTATTTCACAAAATCCCAATTCTGCTGCCGGTTTTATGAAACGTGCCGATTGTTATTACAAGTTACGCAATTATAACCAGGCTGTTAATGATTATCTGAAAGCTGAAGAAATCACCAGGGGTATTGCATCCTATTCATTGGCAAAAACTTATAGCCAAACCGGTGATTTTGCTCAGGCCTGTTCTTGTCTGGAAAAGCATCTGCAGTCAAAGTATAAAAAATCACAGAGTGAGCTCAAGCTGGATAAGGCTTTTGATCCTCTTCAAAATTCAAAGAAATGGATTGAACTGTGGAAAAAAGACTGGTACACCTCATCTGAAATGGCAATAAGTGATGCCGTATATTTGATGAAAAATTCAAAATATACGGAAGCTTTGGATGAACTGAATAAAGCTATTGAAGAAAAGGGTTCCATAGGAAACCTTTTTGCCTGCCGGGCTAAGGTTTACGAAGCTATGGAAAATTTAAAAAATGCCCTTGACGACTATGATAAGGCACTTTCCCTTTCTCCGGGGAATAATGAATATTTGCAGCAAAGGGCCGGTGTTTTGATGAAGCTGAATCGCAATGAAGAGGCTCTTAGCGATCTCAACAGGGCTTTAGCTTTGGATCCTGCTCAATTTCCGCTGTATTTGAAACGTGCCGATGTTGCCTCCAAATTAAATCAATACGACAGAGCTAAGGAAGATGTTAATTTCTTTCTTAAATATTTTGAAAATGATTCCTCTGCAATTTACTGTGCCGGAATGATCTATTACAATAATGGGAATTACGTGGAGGCTTTGGGCTATTTCAATAAAAATCTTCAGAATATCCATAATAATCCGGCCTATTTCGAGGCCAGAGCTAATACTTATCTGAAGTCTGGAGCTTTTAATTTTGCTTCAAAGGATTATTCCATGGCACTTGATTTGGATCCCCGCAATTCTGATCTTTATCTTTGCAAAGGAAAAGCCCTGTCTTCCATGCAGATGACTAAAGATGCTTGTTATTTTTGGCAGAAGGCCGTTCAATACGGGAACAGGGAAGCAATAGAACTTTATAACAAGAATTGCAGGTAATTTTTAATTTTTATGATGATTTATGACGGATAATAAGAAACGTGTTGACAAACAGGTAATTGCAAATTTAGCATCAGGTGACCTGGAAAAAATGGCCACCGCAATTGACTACATCCGCGAAAATGGAAATTGTCTTTATGTTCCGGAAGTGATTGAAGTGCTTCATCTTGCAAAAACTAATGAAGAACGTAAATTGTTGGTTGAATTTTTGAATGATTTGAAATTTCAGGATTCAGCCCAGTACATCGTTGATGCAATTTTAAATGAACGTTATTTAAATGAACTGGAACTTCTGGTGTCTTCCTGTTGGCAGTCCCGTTTGAACTTCAGTACATTCCTGCCGGTTTTTATGGATTTGGTACTTAAAGCCGACTATCTGGTTGCTTTTGATGCTTTTTCTGTTGTGGAGAATGCCATGATGTATCTTCCTCCTGAACAGAGGGAATTGCATGTCAGTAAGTTGAAGTCTGGCCTTGTTGAAGCGGATTCTGAGAAAAAACTTTTAATCACCGAACTGATCAATGTGATTTCACAGTTGCCTGCATCAATGGACGAGGATAGTTACCTGGAATCAAATTAATGGAGGGGGTAATTCCTGGCTCCGAAAATTGCACTCCCTATCCTTACCAGGGTGCTTCCTTCCTCAATGGCTATTTTGTAATCTCCGCTCATGCCCATGGATAATTCTTTGAAATAGCCGGATTCCGGATAGTATGCCTTTTTAATGTCCTGGAATAATTGGTGAAGATGGCCGAATTCATGGTGAATCTTGATTGTATCATCAGTGTTGGTGGCCATTCCCATTAATCCTACAATACGAACGTTTTTTAGTTCTGCAAATTCGGGGGAAGAAAGTGCCTGATTTAGTTCAGTATCATCAAAGCCAAATTTCGTTTCCTCTGTGGCAATATGAATTTGTAAAAGGCAATCAATGATCCGGTTATGTTTCATGGCTTCTTTATTGATGGCTTCCAACAAATGCAAGCTGTCTACAGAATGGATAAGTGATACATAGGGGGCAATATATTTAACTTTATTGGTTTGCAAATGGCCTATCATGTGCCATTCAATATCTGATGGCAATTGTTCCTGCTTGGTGGTCATCTCCTGAACTTTGTTCTCACCAAAAATTCTTTGACCACCATTGTAAGCCTCAAGAATATCTTCACAGGGTTTCGTTTTCGATACTGCAACCAGCCTGACGTTCGCCGGAAGCTCAGATAATATGTGTTTAATATTCTCAGAAATACTCATAAACTTTAATGCTTTTAATAAGGATTCCAAAGTTATTAAATTTTGAAATTGTTATGCTATTTTGTTTTTGCTAATTATTATTTTATAATTTTGAGATAGCCTTTCATTAAAAAAAGCTAGATTTGAAGTTGTATTTACAAGTAGGGTCGTTTTTAAAATCCCAATGGATAGATGTTTAAATGATCATAAAAAGTTTATTTAAAAGAACGAATTTCATTCACCTAACAATTAAAAATTAAACAAGATGGACACACATCATTTTATTGCCTTTGATTTCGGTGCAGAGAGCGGTCGTTGTATTCTTGGATCGTTGAGCAACAATAAAATCTCTCTCAGAGAAATCAGTCGTTTTCCTACCGGAATGATGACCGTGGGCGAGCACTTTCACTGGAACATATTCAGGCTTTATGAAGAAATGAAGAAGAGTCTTAGAATTTGCGCTGCTGAAAAAGTAAATATTGAATCAATGGCTCTTGACACCTGGGGCGTTGATTATTCTTTAGTGGCTTCTGACGGTTCCATTCTGAGTGTGCCTTATGCTTATAGGGATCCTCGCACCAATGGAGCAATGGAAAGTCTTTTTAAAATTATGCCTCGTGAAAAAATATATGAACTCACCGGTATTCAATTTTTGCAGTTAAATACCTTATTCCAGTTACACGCTCAAAAAAAAGACAAATCTCCTTTGTTGGATGTGGCCACAGATCTGCTATTTATGCCTGATACCTTTAATTACCTGTTTACCGGAATTAAAAAGTCTGAATTTACCTTTGCCACTACTTCACAATTGTACAATCCAGTCAAGAAAAATTGGGATCCTGAGATATTTAAAGCTCTGGGCATCAATATTGATATTATGCAGGATATAGTAAAACCCGGTACTGTTTTGGGCGATCTGAGCGAGCGTATTTGCAAGGAAACGGGAATTGACCATATGCTTGTTACCGCAGTTGCTTCACATGATACCGGTTCTGCCATTGTTTCTATTCCTGCTGAAGATGAGAATTTTGCCTATATCAGCAGTGGAACATGGTCATTGATGGGTATTGAAACTCATGAGCCTATTATTTCCGATAAAAGTCTGAAATACAATTTCACCAATGAAGGTGGTGCTGAAGGTACTTTCCGCTTTTTGAAAAATATCATGGGTTTATGGTTGGTCCAGGAATGTAAACATGCCTGGGCATCAAAGAATTACACCTATCCACAGCTGGTGGAAATTGCCCAGGAAGCCGAACCGTTTAAATGTCTGATCGATCCGGATGCAAATGACTTCCTGAATCCTGAAAATATGCCTGAAGCTATTCGTAACTACTGCAAGAAAACCGGACAGCCTGTACCTGATTCTGACGCACAGATCGTCCGTTGCGTTTTCGAAAGCCTTGCCCTGAAATACCGTGAAGTCATGGATCAGCTCAAGGAATTAGCTGTCAAACCTATTAATAAGCTTCATATAATTGGCGGAGGTACCCAAAATGAACTGCTTTGCCAGTATGCAGCAAATGCCACAGGGGTACAGGTAGTTACAGGTCCTGCCGAAGCAACAGCCACCGGTAATATTATGATGCAGGCATTGGCCTTGGGATATGTGAAATCGTTGCCTGAAATCCGTAAGATTATTAAAAATTCTTTCGATTATAAAACATACCAACCACAAAAGACTGCTGATTGGAATAATGCATATCATAAATTTTTGTCAATCATCAACAAATAATAATTATTAATCATTTATCCATGAAAAACGCAAATATTGAAAAAGCCTATGCTGCGGCTTGTGAACGTTATGCAGAATTAGGAGTGGATGTCGAAAAAGCCATTAAAAAATTGGAAAAAGTTCCTGTTTCATTGCACTGTTGGCAGAGCGATGATGTGGGTGGTTTTGAAAAACCTGACGCTTCTTTGTCTGGCGGCGGCATTCAAACTACCGGAAATTACCCGGGAAAAGCAAGAAATATCGGAGAACTGAAAGAAGACCTTAAAAAGGCTTATTCCCTGATTCCCGGTCAGAAACGCCTAAACCTTCATGCTATTTATGGTGAATTTGGTGGTAAACTCGTTGACCGCGACCAGATCGAGCCGAAGCATTTCCAAGGCTGGGTCGATTTTGCCAAAGAACAAAATATTAAACTTGACTTTAATTCTACCCTGTTCTCACACCCCAAGGCAGATGCAGGCTACACCCTGTCCTCCCTGGATAATTCCATCCGCGATTTCTGGATTGAACATACCCAAAGATGTAGGAGAATTGCAGCTTTCATGGGTAAAGAACTGAATGCAACCTGTTTCCATAATATATGGATTCCGGATGGATCAAAAGATATTACTGTTGAACGCTATGCCCACCGTGCCGTTTTAAAGGAATCTCTGGACCAGATCTTTAAGACTGAATATCCCAATAGTGAAATGCGCGATACACTTGAAAGCAAACTTTTTGGTATTGGTAGCGAATCTTATGTGGTTGGTTCGCATGAATTCTATATGGGGTATGCTTTCACAAACAAGAAGACCCTCTGTTTCGATATGGGGCATTTCCATCCTACCGAATCCATAGCTGATAAGATTTCGTCTGCTCTTTTATTTAGCGATGCACTTCTCCTTCATGTAAGCCGTGGCGTACGTTGGGACAGCGACCATGTCGTCATTTTTAACGACGATCTTCAAAACCTGATGCTGGAAATTGTCCGCATGGATGCTTTGGATAAAGTTGCTTTTGGCCTGGATTATTTTGATGCAAGCATTAACCGGGTAGGTGCTATGGTTATTGGCGCACGTGCTGCACAGAAAGCTTTATTGTTTGCCCTGCTCGAACCTTTGAGCAAACTCAAAGAATATGAGGCAAAGGATAAGGGTTTTGAACGTCTTGCTTTGCTTGAAGAAGCAAAGACTTTGCCTTTTGGCGATGTTTGGAACTATTATTGTGTAAAGGCTGGCGTTGCCCCGGCTGAAGATTATATTACTGAAATTGCTCAATACGAAAAAGACGTAACCAGCAAGAGGTAATTGTGAAGAAACGCAAATGGAAACGCATATCAGGGATGCAAAATTTAGCATCCCTGTATGCGTTTCTTATTTTTTACGTTGATAAATGATAAATGAAAATTTAAAATCATTCTTCGGCGTTTCGGAAAAATCTTCCCTGTGAATTTCGGCCCATTCGCAGTCTCTAATCTCCGGAAAGAATGTGTCGGCTTCAAAACTTTTGAATATGCGGGTTATATACAGTTTGTCGGCAAAAGGCAGGAAGGCTCTGTAGATGGTTTCTCCTCCAATAATAAAATTCTCATCTTCGGACTGACAGAAATTTAAAGCTTCTTCAACAGAATGAGCCATCCGGCAACCTTCTATACTCAGGCCCGGATCATGGGTGATTACAATATTTACTCTTTGGGGCAATGGCCCGTTGGGCAATGATTCGAATGTTCTCCGGCCCATAACAACCGTATGCCCGCTGGTTAGCTCTTTAAATCTTTTCAAATCACCGGGTATATAAGTCAACAATTTGTTGTCCTTTCCTATCGCATTATTGTCGGCTATGGCCACAATAATTGAAATGGGCTTTCTCATTTCGTTTACATTTTAATATGAAAATAAATTAAACCGCAATTGGAGCCTTGATTCCGGGATAAGGATTGTAATTTTCAAGTTTGAAATCTTCATAACAGAAATTAAAAATATTTTTCCTTTCCGGGTTGATCTTCATGGCCGGCAATGGCCGTGGAGTTCTGCTTAACTGGAGCTTAACCTGCTCAATATGGTTGAGGTAAATATGGGCATCTCCAAGGGTATGGACGAAATCACCGGCCTCCAGGCCGGTAACCTGAGCCAGCATCTTCGTCAGCAAGGCATAAGAAGCTATATTAAAGGGTACTCCTAAAAAGATATCCGCACTGCGTTGATATAATTGGCAACTTAATTTGTTGTTGGCAACATAAAACTGAAAGAGCACATGGCAGGGGGGCAGTGCCATTTTGTCAACTTCTGCAGGGTTCCAGGCACTTACCAGTAACCTCCTGGAGTCGGGATGGTTTTTTATGTTTTCAACAAGTTTGGAGATCTGATCAATGTGGCCACCCTCCGGGGTTGGCCATGACCGCCACTGATAACCGTAGATGGGACCCAGTTCCCCTTTGGAATCGGCCCATTCATCCCAAATGGATACCCCATGATCTTTCAGGTATTTTATGTTTGTGTCTCCATTCAGAAACCAGAGAAGTTCATAAATGATGGACTTGAGGTGTACCTTTTTGGTGGTCAGCAACGGAAATCCTTCCTGCAGATTAAACCTCATCTGATACCCAAATACACTTAAGGTCCCGGTGCCGGTTCTGTCACTTTTTTCTACTCCATGTTTTATCACATGGTCTAACAAATCGAGATATTGTCTCATGTAATTTATTTATATTTAATAAGATTAACTTAAACCTCCCGGTAAATACTACTGGGTAAAGTAAAAATGCCGGGATTCTTAGTTATATAAAAACAAATTATTAAAGTTCAGTTGATTATAACAAATCAATATTTTCTCAAAATTAATAAAAAGTAAATGGAAATTAATTTAAAATAAAAGATAGGGTATTATTCTTTGAGTCATAATAAAATATAGCTGAGGGATGCCTTTTTACATAAACAGGATTGGGGAAGATGGAAAATTCTAACAAAAAAAATTATAAAATCATTAAATAATTTCTGATATAACTTACCTTTACTGTACATTTTTTGCAGAAATATTATGGCAGGTAGTTATTATTTAATTTGGGTAAGAGCAGTAATAACCACTGTTCTCGTATTTGTCTTCATGACGTTTGGACCAGCGAAAGGTGCAAAAAACATCAAGACAGTTTTATCTTTTCCGGATAAGTATCATAAGGCTCAAAATTTTGAAAGGCAGGGGAATAAAGCACAAGCGGTTATTTATTATGAACAGGCATTAAAGGATTCCGAAAATAAAGGCAAATGGCGTGAAGCAGCAATTACTTTGCTTCACCTGTCGGATATTGCTGAAAGTAATCATTCAACCCCTGCATTTAACGGCTATCTGAAAAAAGCTAAAAGGATCATTGCCTTGCACTTCGGGCCAAAAGATAAATTGAACCCGGAAATATTATACAAAAGGGGAATGTTTTATCTTGACCAAAACAAGCTGAAAGAGGCTGGTGCAATGTTTGGCCAATGCCTGCCGGGAGCAAATCATTTTGAAATTGAAGATAGTACTTTATCGAAAGTTTATGGAAAAATTGGGCTTGTAAATTATTATAAGGGTAATTATCCCATTGCTATTGTGAATATTGAAAAATCCATTTCGCTGGCGACAAAGGTTTATGGTTTGTATTCTTTGAGGGTGGCTCAAGGGTATGGAAATCTGGGCGTGATGAATTTTATGCTTGCCGAATATGATAAAGCATTAAATAATTGCGACAGGGCTGAGTTGATCTATGGCTCTAAGGCCGTGAATGATGAAGTCGGTTTGGCTTCTATATATCAGAACAAGAGCTTGATTTTTAAAATCAGAAATGATTATGTCCTCTCTATTCAATATCTGAACCGGGCACTTCAAATTTATTTGAAAAACGAAAAACAAAACCGCCAGGATATTTCTGCTGCCTATTTTAATCTGGGTGCTACTTATCAGATGAAAGGGAATAAGAAAAGCTGTATTTATTATTATAAAAAAAGTCTTGATTATTGTCAGAAATACAACCCTACACTTTTACCTAAGGTTTATGGCAACATAGCCGCTTATTACGAGCAAACCAGGCATTGGAATCTGGCTAATTATTATTTTCTGTTCGGAATTGGGAGAACAAAGGAAATCCTTGGGGAGAATATCGAATTGGCCTACCAGTATAATAATTATGCATATTTTCTTGGACAGGTTCTTCATCGACGGGCTGAAGCTGAAAAGTATTATCTTCTGGCATATTCCCGTTACCTGAAATATTGTGGGTTCAAACATCCAAGTACTGCTCTATGCCTGAAGGGGTTGGGGAAATTATATGCCGACGAAGGAAATTACATGCAGGCTTTGGATTATTATCAGAAAGCATTGATTCTTGTTTCTGAAGATTTCCATGAAAAGGATATCCTTAAAAATCCACCAGAGGGCAGACATCTTTTTGAATCTGCTTTCCTGGAAATCATTAAGGAAAAAGCACGTATTTTATCTGAAATGGCCGATAAATCGCATAACCTGCTTTCGAAATGGCAAATTCTCCGTTCCAGTCTTGAATGTTATGCGTTGGCAGTTGATCAGATAGACCGCTTCAGATGCGGTTATATGAATGAAGAAAGTAAATATCTGATTTCTGAAAATGAACAGGAAACCTTTTCGGGTATAATTGTAACTTCATTGAAGCTTTATGAACTTACACATTTGTCGAAATACAAGGAGAAAGCTTTTTATTATTCGGACAGGAATAAATCGGCTAACCTGCAGGCTTTTCTCAGGCAGAAAGAAGCATTACAATTGGGCGGCGTTCCTATAGAAATTCAAAACCTGGAACAAGATTTAAAACGTGAGTCCGCAACTTACACAAGTTTAATTCAGAATGAGAAAAGTTCTATCCATCCCGACCAGGATCATTTGAAACTATGGGAAAAGGAACTTTTTGACAATACCCTTAAAACCCAGAATCTGGTTAGTTTTATTGAACAGAGATATCCCAGATATTTTCAACTGAAGTATAACAATTCGGATGTGAACCTCGAAAAATTACAAAAGAAGTTAGGCCCTAATGACGATTTGATTGAATATGCGGTGGTCAATGACAAAGTGGTTTGTTTCCTGATTTCAAAAAACAAATTCAAAGTAAGCAGTTTTTCCCTGGACACCATTTTTGACCAATCTATCAGGGAAGTGCTGGCTTTTATCAGCAGTTCGGCCCAACTTAACATATCTGCGAAGGATTATTTGAATTTTCAAAGGAATAGTCATTCTCTTTATGAAAAATTACTGGGTCCTTTTGAATCTGAAATAAAAAATAAGAACCTGGTTATTGTTCCGGACGGGAAACTTACTTACCTGCCTTTTGAAGTGTTGCTTTCAAAACCCAGCGATGACCGTTATTTACATTTTAAGGATTTGCCTTATCTGATCCGGGATCATTCGGTCAGATATTCCTATTCTGCCGGTCTGATTGAGGCTCAAAAGGAACAGTTTGCCAAATGGCATCCCCGTTTATTGGCTTTCGCCCCCGATTATGTGGATGGAAAAGGGAAAAGTTTGTTGGCATATACGGGGCAGCGCCAGGGCTACGAGCCTCTGCCCGGTGTGGCTGAAGAAGTTATGTCTATTGCCCGTTTCATGCCGGGGAAAATTATCCTTGGCAGAAAAGCCACCAAAACTGCGTTTAATACTTTTGCCAACGATTATGATGTCCTTCATTTAGCCATGCATGCAGTGATCAATGATGAAAATCCCATGTTTTCAACCCTGGTTTTTGCTTCCGATAACCCGGGCTCGTCCATGGGTTTGTTGAATACATTTGAAATCTATAACCAGGATTTGCGTGCACGTATGGCTGTTTTGAGCGCATGCAATACGGGGAAGGGACAACTCAGGAAGGGGGAAGGAATGATCAGCCTGGCCAGGGGATTCGCTTATGCTGGTGTGCCCAGTATTGTTATGACTCTATGGTCTGTAAATGACAATAGCAGTGCAAAACTGATGACCGGGTTTTATTCGTTTTTGGCTAAAGGGGCTGATAAAGCATCGTCCCTGCGTAATGCAAAACTGAATTATATTCAACAGGCATCGGTTCTTAAGTCACATCCTTTTTACTGGGCAGGGTATGTATTGACAGGCAGCAATTCTCCTCTTTATCTTTCGGGAACATCATACATTCCTCTGGCAGGATTATTATTAATTGTTCTGGTCTTGTTTTATGTATGGAAAAGATTTAAAAGAAGGGGAAAATAATATTACTTGTTTTTCTGAATTGCAGGTTCTTCGTGTACATGCGTGATGCACCCTTTTATTTTTTTCCGCAAATCCGACTGGACCTTGTGAGAAATCAGGTGAGCCTTTTCAATGCTTAGCTTTGGATCAACATGAATGTTTATTTCCACGAAAATATTTGCTCCTGAAGTCCTTATTTTGACTGAATGATAAGAAATTACTTCCGGGATTTTTTTTAACACTTCGTCAATTTTTTCCATGGTATCCTTTGGAGTCTTGTCCATCAATGCATCAACCGATCGTTTTCCAAGCCTGTATGAAACAGTAATGACAATAACCGCAACAAATAATGCAGCAATAGAGTCGGCATAGTAATATCCCAAATTGGCGCTAATCAAACCGATTAAAACTACAGTTGAACTCCAGATGTCGGTTGAAAAATGCAGGGCATCGGCTTCCAGGGCCTGGCTGTTGTGCTTTTTAGCTGCTTTTAACAGGGCTTTTGACCTGGT
The DNA here is from genome assembly GCA_030706565.1 of Bacteroidota bacterium. Classification (NCBI taxonomy): domain Bacteria; kingdom Pseudomonadati; phylum Bacteroidota; species Bacteroidota bacterium. The sequence goes on from JAUZOH010000012.1 coordinate 20,627, forward strand.
ATAATCGACGATGATGGAGGTGATGACTACGATATAACTCCAGACATTTACCTCTATGATTACTTTGCCGGTGACCAACCGGTGCGTGGCTTCATATATGATCCAAATGCAGGTGGCCAATAGCAAAAGTGTTTCTATAAGAGCTGAAAAATTCTCGATTTTCCCATGTCCAAAATGATGGTCTTTATCGGCTGGTTTATTGGAAATTCTGACTGCAAAAAAAGTTATTGTAGCTGCAACGAAATCTAAGGCAGAGTGCAGGGCTTCAGAAATAATTCCAATACTGCCGGTTAATAATCCTATGATTAATTTAAAAGTGGTTATGAAAATGGCAGCAAGGACAGAGAAAAAAGCCACTCTTTTCTTCTCCTTTACAGCCGAAAGGTTAAGCGACCCCATAATTTTATTTTATTGGAAACTGATTAAAAGTTTGAAATATATTCAAAATGTTGATTTTGAACTTTTAAAAATTATGTTGACTTCCTAATTACAAATATAGGGCCTTTGCCTGATTAATTTGCTTGCGTGTTATTTTATTTTTAGTGATATGGGTTTATACAGATTAGATTATTCCCTTTTCCAAACTTTGTTTTACCTTTATCCGATCATTAATAATTTTTGTTGTTTTATTATGGCGACTTTAATCATTATAGTTATAACATCTCTGATATCAATCATCGCTTTTAACCGACATGAGCTGTTTTCAAAGTTTGAATTTAATGCATATCAGATTTATCATCGAAAGGAATGGTATCGTTTGATTACTCACGGCTTTTTACATGCCGACTGGATGCATCTGATTGTGAATATGCTGGTTCTGCTTTCATTTGGGACAGTCATTGAAAATTATTTTGGGGAATTGGAAGCCCAGGGTATTCTTCATTTTCCTGTATTGTGGTATTTACTGCTTTATGTGGGTGGGCTTGTGGTATCTTCGTTAATTTCCCTCAAAAAACACAAAGACGATATCTGGTACAATTCTCTGGGGGCATCTGGGGCTGTATCTGCTGTGATTTTTTGCAGTATATTTTTTGCACCCTGGCAAAAATTGTACTTTTATGCAATTTTACCAATTCCTGGAATAATATTCGGAATATTGTATCTTTGGTATTCCAGTTATGCCAGTAAAAAAAACAGGGACAATATTAATCATGAAGCTCATTTTGTCGGTGCGTTGTTTGGGTTTATATTCCCATTGTTGATTGATGTGAGGTTGATTAATATATTTATTCACCATTTATTGGAGTTTTAGATTAAAAAATATAATTATGGGCGGACGAAAAAATAAGGCGGTTTTTCTTGACCGTGACGGGGTAATTAATAATGATACGGGTCATTATTATATTTATAAGGTTTGTGATGTAGTTATTAATGACGGGGTGGTGGATTTTTTATTAAAAGTACAGTCTGCTGGTTTTATGTTAATCATTATTAGTAATCAGGGTGGAATAGCTAAAGGAATCTATACCAAAGCCGATGTTGATAAAGTGAACTCATATATCATTGATTATATGCACTCAAAAGGGGTTGAGATAATGGATAGTTATTATTGCCCGCATCATTCGGATATAGGAAATTGTCTGTGCCGTAAACCCGATTCCCTTCTTCTGGAAAAAGCCATGGCCAGGTATGATATTGATCCGGACAAATCATTTTTCATCGGCGACGGAGAAAGAGATATAGAAGCAGGGGTAAAGGCCGGATTGAAGAGCATCAAAATTGAACGCAATGAAAATTTGATGAATTATTATAATAATCTTTTCGAAATAATTAAAAGTTAATTCATTCCCGGATTTTCGGGAAAGTTGGCCCAGATTTTATATTTGCTTCCCAACCTGCTTAGGGTGTTTTTCCATGAGGTATCCTGGATATCCAGGATTTTATCCGGATCAATGTTTTCTACAATCCAGGCATTTTGGGATAATTCATTATCCAGTTGTTTGGGTTGCCAGCCTGAGTAACCGAGGAAAAATCGTATCTGCTGGCATCCCATCTTGCCCGCATTGATAATCTCTTTAATATATTCTAAATTTCCTCCCCAGTATATTCCCTCCAGTACTTTTACGCATTCCGGAATTTGTGGCAAGGAGTGTATGTAATGGATGGTATTGGTGCTCACAGGGCCTCCTATAGAAACCTTGGCATTAAAACTGGGAAAATTGCTTAAAATATCATTGATCAGCAAATTGACGGGGCGGTTTAATACAAAACCTACGGTTCCTTTTTGGTTGTGCTCGGTGAGTAATACAATAGAATGCCTGAAATACAAATCATTCAGAAAAGGATCTGAAATAAGTATGCGTCCTTCACGTGGTTCTAAATTCTTTTTCTCCACATGGAAAAAATCAGAATCTGATCCCATGTTTTTTAAGTTTAAGATTTTAGGAAAGCTGTTTTATATTTTGTTGATAACATACAAATATATACTTTCTTAAAATGCAGGATACAATTCTTAAAGAAAAAAAAGAAATATATTTTTTACCAACTGCCACCGGCACCTCCACCGCCAAAACTTCCGCCTCCAAAGCCTCCAAAGCTACCGAAGTCACCGCCTCCAAAGCCACTGTCACCGCCGCCAAAACCTCCGCCTCCAAAAATCCCTCCACCAGATGAAAAGTCATTCCAGTCATCATGGTGATGACGATGCGAAGCTGCCAAAAGGGCCAAGGCTGTCCAAAATGGCAGGTTGTTCCCTATCGCATATTGCCTTGCACTTTTTATCCTTCCGGCTATTGCTAAAAAAAAGATCAGGAAAAATATAAGCAGCATGGGAATTACCCCTACTGATTTATTTTGTTGTCCCCTTTGAGTCCTTTTCATATACTGGTCGGCTGTAAATTCTTTTTTTGTAAGAGAGATCAATGTGCTTACCGCCTGATCAATACCTTGATAATATTTACCTTCTTTGAAATTGGGGATTATACAATAATCGACAATACGATGTGCTGTGGCGTCGGGCACTACAGCCTCCAGTCCGTAACCTGTTGCAATAAAAGCTTCTCCTTTTTCTTCAACAGTTTTTGGTTTTATCAATATAACAATGCCGTTGTTTTTCCCCTTTTGGCCAACCCCCCATTTTTCGCCCAATGCAAATGCATAGGAAGCGATATCATAGCCCCCAAGTGTTTTAACAATGACCACAGCAATCTGGGTAGAAGTGGAATCGTTAAAAGTTACCAGTTTTTGTTCCAAAACGGAGGCTTCTTCAGGTTTTAGAAAACCGGTGAAATCATTTACCAGCCTGGGCGGTTCTGGTCTGGGCGGTATATCCTGGGAAAAGGTTAAATTGCTGAACAAAAGGCCAGCAATGCAAAGCAAAATGCTTAATATTTTTTTCATGAATAAGATGTACTAATTTGATTAGCGGCTTTGATTAATTCATTTACCAGAAAGATTGAATATCCCTTGAAAATTACCATCCAAAGGATATCTTGTCCTTTAACTCATTTTTGTCATCGGATTGGTAAGGAAACTGGACTTTTAACTGGTCTCCCGCCATTTCTATACCTTTGGCCAATCCTTCAGTAAATTGGCCTTTCTGGAAAAAATCTCCCATAGATTCCTTAATTGTATTCCAAAAATCAGGAGGTACTTTTGCATTGATGCCCGCATCGCCGATAATGGCGAATTTCTTGTCGCTCAGGGCAAGATAAAATAAAACGCCGTTACGTAACTTCGTTTTATGCATTTTCATCCTGCCAAACCAATAAGCGGCACGGTCAAATAATTCTCCCTTGCAGGAAGTTTCTATATGAACCCGCACTTCTCCTGAAGTTTCCAGTTCGGCTTTTTTAATAGCCTGAACTATAGCTCTTTTTTGATTTTTGTCAAAAAAATTTGATGCCCGCATGATTTATTGAAATTGAACACTTGGTGCTTTCTCTGAGCCCTTTTGTGCTTCGAAATAAGCTTTTTCCTCAAAACCAAACATCTTGGCAAAGATATTTCTGGGGAATTGTCTTATGTAAACATTATATGCCTGTGCACTTTCGTTAAATTTCCCACGTTCAACCGTGATTCTGTTTTCTGTACCTTCTAGTTGAGCCTGTAAATCCAAAAAATTCTGGTTGGCTTTCAGGTCGGGATAACGTTCCACTACAACCATCAATCTTGAAAGGGAAGAACTTAAATTGTCCTGGGCCGACTGAAATTCCTTTAAACTTTGTGCATTAAGGTTTTTAGGGTTGATATTTACTGCTGTTGCTTTAGCTCTTGCCTCAATCACCTGGGTAAGGGTTGATTTTTCAAAATTAGCCACTCCTTTTACTGTATTAACCAGATTGGGGATCAGGTCAGATCTCCGTTGATAAACATTTTCAACCTGTGCCCATTGTTGCTTTACCTGTTCATTCATACTTACCATATTGTTGTATCCATTTTTGCCGGAAACAAAAATGATGATTACCAGCAGAATTACTGCGCCCCAAATTATCCAAGATTTTTTCATTATGTGCTTTTTAATTAATGTCAATAATACAAAAAATATTTCATATATCAAGCATTTAAGCCAATTTCATGCCACATTTGGCCGACTGACTTTAACTGACTTTGTGGCAGTTTGGTTGTCTTTTTGTTTATTGATTTGTTGCCAGAACCTGAAAATTTTAGTCGACTGTGTTTGAAACGTATTTATGATTTTGATGAAAAGTGGGGATAGTAAAAAAAATGAAAATTTTAAAAAAATCATTTTTACCAATCCGTAATATATTGTTTCTTTGCCGGCTTAAAATAACTTTTGAAACATAATGAGAAATTCTTTTTTAATTGCTGTAATGATATTGTTGTCAATTACTTCGTTACAGGCACAGACGAACAATGACTTATTAAATGTATTGACCA
>JAUZOH010000013.1 GCA_030706565.1 Bacteroidota bacterium
ACTTCATTGAGTTATATCGCAGCAGGTAAGGCGGGCGCTGCTATTTCTTATGGTTTAGGACAAGGTGCAACAATGATTGCGGCCATTTGGGGCGTATTTATCTGGAAAGAATTTAAAGGTGCTTCAAAACAAACCAATTGGCTCTTGGCTCTTATGTTTCTCCTTTTTATATCAGGACTTGCATTAATAATTCTTTCAGGAAGTAACTAAATAAGAGAGGCTCTTTAATTCCTTTTTGATAAAACAAATAAATTTTTTCGAATACAATAAAGGTTTTGACTCTTTTGATTGTGTATAAGTACATAAAAATTATATCCAAAATATTCATTTTTTAATTTTCAATAACCAAATTTAATTTTTAAGCTTATGAAACTATTAAGACAAAATTGTTTGCCTTTAAAAAGCCGAAAAAGAGTTTTTGTAATTATTGCAATGGCAATTTTTACAATTGCTTCTATTTCGGCTCAGCAAATAAAAGTGAGCGGTCGTGTAAACGACGAGAGTGGACAACCTATACCCGGTGTAAGTGTTAGGATAGAAGGTTCTAATGTTGGTACTGTAACAGATTTAAATGGGAATTATTCTCTAAGTCCTCAGGTAAATCAGGTTCTTGAGTTTTCATTTATCGGGATGAAAACCCAAAAAATTGTTGTTAAAAGTAAAAATTTGATTAATGTTGTACTGCAGGCAGAGGCAGTCAAAATGGAAGAAGTTGTTGTAACGGCACTTGGCATTAAGCGTTCTGAGAAAGCGCTTGGATATTCGGTCCAAAAGGTCTCGGGAGAGAGCCTGCAGAAAGTTTCGGGTGTTGATGTTGCTACATCTCTTACCGGAAAAGTAGCAGGACTTTTGGTAAAAAACTCGCCGGATTTTGCTGTTGCTCCAACACTCACCATTCGTGGTGAAAATCCTTTATTGGTAATAGATGGAGTACCTTATGCAAATAAGACCATTAGCGATATGTCCTCTGAAGACATTGTGTCAATGAGTGTCCTGAAGGGAGCAACAGCTTCGGCTCTTTATGGTTTTCGTGGAGCAAATGGTGCTATTTTGATTACAACCAAAAATGGAAGTACTAATAAAACAGCAGGATTAACTGCAGATTTTGCGACTAATACAATGTTTACCGCAGGTTTTTTAGCCATTCCTAAGGTTCAAAGTGTATATGGTCGCGGTAACAATAATACTTATGATAAAAACGCCACCTCAGTATGGGGGGGAAAGATGGACGGATCAATTCAAAATCAATGGGATCCTTTTTTAAAAGAGTACAGAGATTATGCCTATTTACCTGTTGGGAAAAACAACTTCAAAAACTTCCTGGAACAAGGTTATGTAACCAATAATAATTTTAATATTAGTTATAAAGGAGATGTCGCTTCTCTTAGAAGTTCGATTAACTGGACACAAAATAAAGGACAATATCCTAATGCTGTTTTGGATAAATATACTTACACCTTTGGTGGAGATATCAATCTGAAAAAATTTAAATTAAGTTCAGACTTATCTTATTCTAAAAAAACATCCCCCAATATGGGATCTAATGGTTATACCTCATATGATCCTATGTATTCCTTGCTGATTTGGTCAGCTACTGATTATAATATTCTGGATTACAAAGACAATTACTGGTTGGATAAAGGAAAGACACAAAACTTTTGCTATAAGTCAACGATCAATAATCCTTATTTTGATGCTTACGAGAGGACAAATGAAATTGCCCGTGATGTTTTTAATGCCGATGTGTCAACAAGCTATGAAATAACCAATTGGTTGAAAGCCAGCATTCGCTCAGGTCTTGATTTTTACATAGATCGTGGCGATCAAAGGGTTTCATGGGGTTCTTATACATCTACGGGTAATACACCTATTCCCGGTAACCTTTGGACATGGAATGGAGCATATACTGGGGGATATAATACAGGACGTACTTCGGGTTATAGTATGAACAATGATTTGTTACTAACAGGTGAAAAGTCGATTAACAAATTAAATGTAGAATATCTTGCAGGAGGGACAATGTACTTCAAACGGGATGATAATATTTATGCTATGACGCAAGGCGGCATTTCTGTCCCCGATTTTTTCTCTATCGCAGCATCGGTCAATCCCCCCTTAATATCAGCAAGTATGACTCGTCAACAGGTAAATTCTCTATATGGTCGTTTATCTTTATCCTGGGACAGAATGGTATATTTGGAAGCTACCGGGCGTAATGACTGGAGTTCAACATTGCCAAGTACAACCCGTTCTTATTTTTATCCATCTTTAGCATCGAGTTTTGTGATTTCAGAACTTTTGCCGGGAACAAAAAATTGGCTTGATTTATTGAAGGTAAGAAGTTCCTGGACAATGTCAAAAACACCTCCCGCAATTTATGCAGTGAATAGTACTTTTTCGCTTGCAAGTTCTGCTTGGGGCAGTGGATATAATGCAGCATATTCTCCTACTTCTTTATATTCGCCAACTCTCCTTCCTGCAAGTGCTAATACGTTTGAAGCAGGATTGGAAGGAATTGTGTTTAAAAATCGTTTGATGGTCGATGTTTCCTATTATAACAAATTGATGTACAATGCTTTGATTTCAGGTCCACTTTCAGCAGCTACTGGCTATACCGGTAACTATGTTAATAGTAAAGAAGAAATTTCTCGTCGTGGCTGGGAGGTAACAGTTAATGGCTCACCAATCAAAAATAATGATTGGCAATGGGATTTAGGTCTTAACTGGTCAACTTTTGCCCGTTATTATACCAAGTTAGACCCAACTTATTCAACTGTAGCACCCTGGATAAAGGTAGGAGCACGTGTTGATGCTTTTGTAAGTAAAGATTTTGTACGCGATCCATCCGGAAATCTTGTATTTAATAACGGAAGATTACAATATAGCCAATATAATTCAAATTTTGGCTGGTCAGATCCAGATTGGCTTTGGGGTGCAAATTCTACATTAAGATATAAAAATGTAAGTCTATTTGTATCTCTTGATGGTGTAGTTGGCGGGTTAATGAACACCAGAACAGAAAGTTATATGTGGCAATCAGGAGTTCATCCCGGTTCTGTTACAGAGGCTAGAGCAAAAGATGTTGCTACACCGGGTTCCAAAAACTTTGTTGGCCAGGGTGTAAAAGTTATATCAGGTACGGTTACATATGACAATTTTGGGAATATTACCAAAGATACTCGTGTTTTTGCGCCCAACGATGTTGCCACTACCTATAAACAATATATAGTAGATTTACACAACAGCAGTGCCTGGGGAGGAAATGGAAGTCCTGTTGATACTTATTCTAAGACTTTTTTCAAATTACGTGAAATATCTTTAACCTACGATGTTCCAAATAAATTTTTACATGGTATAGCTAAAGCTGCATCAGTTAGTTTTGTGGGACAAAATGTGCTGTTATGGGCAAAAGATTTCAAATATTCTGATCCTGACGGAGGTACTGAAGATTTTTCAGACCCTGCTGTAAGATACCTGGGATGTAATATTAAATTAACATTTTAAGCGAAATGACCATGAAAAAATTATATTATATATTTATTGCAATTGTTACTCTAACAATTGCAAGTTCGTGTAGCAATTTTAATGATTTGAATACAAATCCAGATGCTGCAACCACGGTTACTCCTGAAATGCTCGCCACTGGAGTAATGAAAAGCGCTTTTAGGTTTTGGAACCCTAATCCAACTGATTTCGCCACCGGAAACTTATGGTGTCATCATACGGCAAATGCAAATGGAACTCCAAACCCTTACGAATATTTTTATTCTTATTGGCCTTATGGTGGATTTGACAGTTATACGAATTTAACTAATCTCAAACGAATGGTTGAATTTTCTAAAGGGACTAAATATGAATCCTCATTTAAGGGATTAGCACTATTTATGAAGGCATGGTATGGTTTTCAAATGACACTGGACATGGGTGATATTCCCTATTCTGAAACTGGTCAAGCAGAGGATGGAATAACCAGGCCTAAATATGATAAGCAAGCAGATGTATTCGTATCCATACTAAATGATTTGAAATCTGCAGAGGCGGATTTTGCAGCCGGAACAAATTTTGGTGGTGATATAATGTACAACGGAGATGTCACGAAATGGCGTAAACTTTGTAATACAATGCAGTTGAAAGTTTTGCAGACGATTAGTAAAAAAATCACTCCCGATCAAAAAGCTCGCTTTGCAGCTATAGTTTCTGCAGGTAATTTAATGGTGGACAATTCGGATAATTTTCAATTAGTCTATACTTCTGCAATAGGCACGAATCATCCTTTTTGGAGTGGGGAAACCAACCGGACTTATGTTGTCCTTTCAAAATTAGTGGTTGATAATTTAAAAGCATTGAATGACCGCAGGTTGTTTTATTTCGCAGATCCGGCACCAGCCTTAATTGCCAGTGGTAAACTTGAAAATGATTTTAATGCTTATGAAGGTGCCAATACCTCTTTATCTAGTGATGCTATTGCCCTTAATAATCAACAGGGTAATTATTCTTTGATAAATTTACGTTATACAAAAGATAAAGCTGGTGACCCTATGCTTAAACTTACCTATGCAGAACAATGTTTCATTATTGCTGAAGCAATAGAAGAAGGTTGGGTAACCGGAAACGCAAAGGATTACTATGAAAGTGGAGTAAAATCAATGCTTAAGCTTTTTATGAACTTGCCTACTACGGCTACTCATGGAATGTCTATTAATCAGGCCTATATAGATAATTATTTTACCGGTGCTGCTGCCTATGCAACATCCGGAACCAAGACAGATCGTTTGCATCAAATATGGATACAAAGATGGCTTATAGATTTCTTTCAAGGTAATGGCTTAAATTATCCTCAGATTCTCCGTACAGGTTATCCTGTTTTGCCTCTCGATCCTGCAACTAGCATGAATCCCGATGATAAAACAATATACCCTAAACGCTGGAAGTACCCGACTAGTGAACAGGTATCTAATCCAGACAATTATAAAAAGGCAATTGATGAGCAGTATGGTGGATATGATGGAATTAACCAAATCCCTTGGTGGTTAAAAGAATAGATAAAATCATTTTTCATCAAGATCTTTCTGCAGAAGTTTAAAAACAGAACAAATTTTGGTAATAAGTTTAGAATGATTGTATCCATTAATCTTCATTTGATCTTTGAGAAGATTAATGGATACTTTTGACATAGATGAGTTTGACTTTTCCATTCGAAGGAAAAACCTTGACTTGGATAAAGTAGAATTAGAATTTTTTTTAAGAAAAAACCAAATTATCGAACTGCTCATAATCTAATGAAATTTATATTTTTTTTAATTAACCTGTTGTTACTTTTGGGAGGAATACAGATCGGTTATTCTCAAACCAGTAATCCATTATCTGAAAGTGTAAAGACTATTGCAGACAAGTATAACCGGACATTACTGGGTAAAAATGTATTTGTATTCGATCCTGCGATGGATATGAAGGAAGTTCAAGCATTTATAGATTCCCTTCATGCCTGTCAGACTATGCAAAATAGCGAGTTTTCAAAAAACCGTTATGCTTTACTTTTTAAACCTGGAATTTATAGATTAGATGTAAGGGTTGGCTATTACATGTATATTGGGGGTTTGGGAAATTCTCCTAAAGATGTAGTAATTATCGGTGCTGTCAGGTCTAATTCAATGCATGATGGTCATGTATTGACTAATTTTTGGCGGGCAGCCGAAAATTTAACGATTGTTCCAACCGTCGATTCAACCAATACCTGGGCTGTTTCGCAAGCTTCCCCTTTGCGCCGGGTTTTTGTAAAAGGAAATTTAAAATTATACGATGGACCTTCCAGTGGAGGTTTTATGGCAGATTGTAAAATTGAAGGGACCGTGTTTTCAGGTTCACAGCAGCAATGGCTTTCTAGAAATACCGTTTGGAAAAATTGGGTTGGCAGCCTCTGGAATATGATGTTTGTTGGAGTTTCTAATGCACCTGAAGAGAATTGGCCTAAGCCCATTACCACCATAAAAGAAACACCTGAAGTTCGTGAAAAACCCTACTTGGTTTATTCCGAAGGGAAATTCAGTTTGAAAATACCTGCATTAAAGCAAAATTCAATAGGTGTAGACTGGGATAATCAAAAAAACAGAGAAAAAACAATTACACTTGATGATTTTTATGTTGCTTATCCTAATATTGACAATGCTAAATCGATTAATAGAGCTTTGAAAAATGGGAGGAACATTCTTTTTACCCCCGGTATTTATGCTTTAAACGAATGTCTGAAAATTAAACATCCGGGTACTGTTATAATGGGTATTGGAATGGCAACGCTGGTTCCTGAAAATGGGAATAAAGTGATTAATGTTTCTGATGTTGATGGAGTTACTATTGCCGGCTTGCTGATTGATGCAGCAATTGTACCTTCTAAAACACTAATGCAGGTTGGAGAGTATGGATCAAAAAAGAAACATGAAACAAATCCTACGTTTTTGTTTGATGTGTTTTTTAGGGTTGGCGGCCCTCATGAAGGTTCTGCATCAAATTGCTTATTGATCAATAGTAATAATGTTTATGTCGATCATGTGTGGCTTTGGAGAGCAGATCATGGTGACGGTATAGGATGGAACAAAAGCAGATGTGCAAACGGGTTGATTGTAAATGGTGACAATGTTACAGTTTACGGGTTATTTAATGAGCATTTTCAGGAATATCAAACACTTTGGAGGGGTGACAATGGTCGGGTTTATTTTTATCAAAGCGAAATGCCTTATGATCCACCATCCGCTGATGTATGGAAACACGGAAAAACATATGGATATGCATCGTACAAGGTTGCCGATGAGGTAAAAAAACATCATGCCTGGGGGATAGGCATATATAATGTATTTTATAATGCTCCAATAATTGTCGATCAGGCTATCGAAACACCTTCAGTTGTTGAAAAGGATATTCACCATAAAGTTATAATTTGGTTAAATGGGAATAAAGAAAGCAAAGTGAAGAGTATTATTAATGGTAAGGGTGGAAGTATTAACAATACGAACAAAAAAACAGTTATGGAATAATCCTTAATGAATATAACCTATCATCATCAAGAGAAACCAAGTTAAAGATGAGTTAGAATCGTTTAGATAAAGAATGGAAAAATTTAAAAATTAAAATAATTCCGTTGACATGAAAAGATTTCTTTTACTAATAATATTTATTTTACCTGTGGCATTTGCCCATTCTCAGAACATAAAGTTAATGACATATAATATACGACTTGATGTAAAGTCTGATGGTGAAAATTCATGGGCCAACAGAAAAGATTATTTTAATGCACAGGTGCAGTTTTACGAACCGGATATATTTGGTGTTCAGGAGGCTTTGCCTAATCAGGTAATTGATATTGAGACTCAATTATCTGAATACAACTATGTGGGGGTAGGTAGAGACGGAGCAAATAAAGGAGAATCATCAAATATATTTTATAAAAAAGAACGGTTTGAACTAAAAAAATCAGGCACTTTTTGGTTGTCTGAAACTCCTGATGTTATTTCAAAAGGATGGGATGCTGCCTATAACAGAGTATGTACCTATGCCTTACTTTTTGACAAGAACAAAAAAAAACAATTTTGGGTTTTTAATACCCATTTGGACAATATCAGTGAAACAGCAAGAATAAAAGGCATCGAACTTATTCTTGCAAAAATTAAAGCATTAAACTCAAAAAATCTTTCTGTAATTTTTATGGGGGATTTAAATTCGGAGCCAAACACAGAATTGATAAAATATTTAAAAACTCAAATGGGCGATACTAGGGATTTGTCTTTGCAGAAACCATTTGGCCCTTCAGGAACATTCAATAATTTTAAGCACAACGAACCTGTTAATTTGTTGATTGATTATATTTTTATTTCTAAATCCAGCAATTTTATTGTAAACAAATTTGCTGTTTTGTCTGATTCAAAAGATTTGAAATATCCTTCTGACCATTGTCCGGTTTATGTTGAATTGAAATATAAGATTGAAAAATAATACCCTACTAAAGAATATATAATCCATATGATTCGCCGGCTAGAGGAAATAAATAAAATTTCATCATGTAGTTTATATACGGACATTGAAAATTAATTTCCTACAATAGAAATGAGCATGTTTACAATAAACACATATAAACATCGATGAAAACTACAGACAGTGAGTTTTTCTTCGGTGAATCTGCCTGCTGGCGGGTTCAAATGTTCTTAAACCAATAATTATTTACGTATGAAACGAGCATATTTTTCCAAATACACAAACAGACAAGAACAATACTATGCGAGTTCCGTCCGACCTATAAAAATCAATTTTGTTCGGATGAAACATTTCTCAAAAGTAAAGCACAGTCTTCTTACCATATTATTTTCGATAATGATTTTTTATGCCGCAAATGCACAAATGCTTCCATTACCACAAGAATGCAAGTTTAAAATCGGCGATGATATGGCTTGGACAAATCCATCATATAATGATGCTGATTGGGGCAATAAACAGTTAGGTACAAGCAGGAAGGATACTATCATAAAATCAAATATTTATGAATGGTACCGTATTAAAATCACAATTCCGTCAAGCATGAAAGCCCTTGCTGAAAAAGGGAAAGGGATACAATTGATGCTTGGAAAGATTGATGATGTTGATCAAACATTTTTTAATGGCAGGCTGATTGGACAAACAGGTTCTTTCCCCCCTAACTTTCAAACCCAATCGCAAGCAGACAGGTTGTATATTATTCCGGCAAAAGAAGTGCAGTGGGATAAGGAAAATGTAATTGTTGTAAGGGTTTTTAGTCCAGATAGCTGGATTGGGATGTACCAGGGTCCATATAAATATGGGCCTATTCAATGGTCTGATTTTATTTCTATACAACAAAAAATTATTGAAACTGCCAACAACGGATTTACATCAAAAATAAAATTTATTAATAACAGAGCAGAGAATTTTAATGGAACAATAAATTATTGGATAGCAGATAAAACCTATCAAAAAATATTTTCCGAATCAAAACCGGTACAAATAAAAGGAATAAAGGGTGTTGAGCTGGAAATGTCTTTTTCGAATTATGTTCCTGTAAATAATGTTGATATTTTTAAAATCGGCTATTCCATTGCTGAAAATGGAAGTTCAGATACGATTAAAAATGAGCAGGTATATTTGGCCCATAAACAAGTTGAAATTAAAGTTGCCAATGAACCAAAACCAGTTGTAGAGGATAAAATCAAGGATGCATTTACTACTATTCCCTTTCAAAATCAAAAATTAGAAGGTTATCTTGGAAAACGTTTTTCACAAAACCTGAAAGAGCGACTTTTGAAAGTTGATGAAGATGGTTTAATGAATGGGTATTTGCAAAGACCGGGTAATCATCCATGGGTCGGTGAACACGTAGGAAAATATTTGGAAGCAGCATGTAATGTTTGGAAAAACACTCATGATCCAAGGCTTAAAAAGCAAATGGACCGTATAATGTACGAACTGGTTAACTCTCAGTTGAAAGATGGTTATTTGGGAACTTATTCACCTGATGAATATTGGACAAGCTGGGATGTATGGAGTCATAAATATAATTTGTATGGATTGATGGCTTATTATACTACAACCGGCTATCAGCCTGCTTTGGATGCTTGTAAAAACATGGGGGATTTGCTTTGTAAAACCTTTGGCAACAAACCCGGGCAGCGAGATATTATTAAAGCAGGTACTCATGTAGGCATGGCTGCAACCAGTGTTTTAGACCCAATGGTGGAGTTATATAAATACACTGGAGATAAAAAGTATCTTGATTTTTGTTATTATATTTTGAAAGCGTGGGAACAAGACAATGGGCCCAAAATTATCAGTTCTTTATTATCAACCGGCAAAGTGACTAAGGTGGGTAATGGTAAAGCGTATGAAATGCTTTCGAATTTGCTTGGTTTGGCAAAACTTTATCGGGTTACAGGAGATCCGAAGCTCTTAAAACCAGTTTTAATTGCTTGGCAGGATATCGTATCCAATAGATTGTATATTACTGGGACAACCAGTTCCTTTGAATATTTTCAAGGTAATGGTATATTACCTGCAGCCGATACTGATCATATTGGTGAAGGTTGTGTGACTGTGACTTGGATCCAATTAAATCAAAATCTGTTAGATATTACCGGAGATTTAAAATATATTGAACAAATTGAAAAATCAATTTATAATCAATTATTTGGTGCGGAAAATCCCGAATCCGGATGTGTAAGTTATTATACTCCCTTAATGGGTAAAAAGCCTTATTCTTGTGGCATTTCTTGTTGTACGTCAAGTGTTCCCAGAGGAATTGCTCTCTTGCCATACTTCACATTCGGCAATGTAAAAAACACCCCAACGGTGATGCTGTATGGACCGGCAATCTACAAAGAAAATATTAACACTGCCGATAATAAAAAAATCAGCCTTTCCGTAAAATGTGAAAGCAATTTCCCTGAAACAAGCAATGAGACAATAACAGTAAACCCTTCTCAAACTGCACTTTTTGCATTCGCTTTACGGGTACCATCCTGGAGTAGTTCATATATTGCTATAGTAAATGGAAAAAAATATAGAGGAATAGCCAATCATTATTTAGTTATAAATCGTACCTGGAAATCAGGAGACAAAATAAAAGTCTCTTTTAATATTCCTATTCAAATTTTAGATGGGGGTATAAGCTATCCCAATCAAATAGCATTTCAAAGAGGGCCACAGGTTTTAGCATTTGACAACTCTTTAAATACTGAATTTCTAAAGAAATATCAGTTTGAATCGGGGAAAGAACTGGTTGTTGAAAAACCAGCAAGTAAAAGTGTTGTCAAATTACTGCCTGAACAGTGGATTGGAAATCAGGTTTATCCCGTAAATATTATAGATATGAATAAGGATGCAGTGAAACATCAATTAATACTGGTTCCTTTTGCTGATGCAAGTCAAACTGGTGGAATTATAAAAGTATGGATGCCACTGAGAATTTCTAAAAAGTAGCCAGTCTTCATAAAAAAAGATTGACTTATTTTATAAATCACTTTTTACTACTTCTTTTTCTGGCCTAATGCTTTATAAGAATGTCGATTTTTCATGTAAACAGATAAATAAATTCCTATTAAATAATTATCATGGAAACAAATCTTAAACAAGTATTTTTATTTTTTTGTCTTGCAGTTTCCTTAAGCCTTTCTGCTCAATCTAAAAAAGGATATAAACTTGTATGGAAGGATGATTTTAATGGACTTGCGCTTGACACGAACTCCTGGAAAAATGAAACAGCCAATCCTGGATGGGTAAACAATGAGTTACAATATTACACAGCTGGCACTAATATTCAGGTCGAAAATGGAAAACTGCGCATTGTCGCAAAAAAAGAAAATAACAAATATACTTCAGGCCGAATTAACACAAAAGACAAACGAACTTTTACATACGGTTTGTTTGAAATAAAAGCCAAACTACCCAAAGGAGTTGGTACCTGGCCGGCACTGTGGATGCTGGGACAAAACCATGAGGAGGTGGGTTGGCCTTCCTGCGGAGAATTGGATATCATGGAACACGTAGGCAAACACCCTTGTTTTATACATTCATCTATTCACAATAAATCAGGATATGGACAGACGCCTTATACCGGTATTTTGAAGATAAAAAATCCTTTCAATAAATTTCACATCTATGGGATGGAGTGGACAAAAGAGTATATTGCATTCTTTATCGATGGCAAATTGGTCTATCGATATAATCCTGAAGTAAAAAATAAAGACAACTGGCCTTTCGATAAACCTTTCTTCTTTATTTTTAATATTGCCATTGGAGGAAATTGGGGTGGTCCGGTCATTGATGACGCTTGTTTCCCTGCGGTAATGGAGGTCGACTGGGTAAAGGTTTATCAGAAATAGAAAAGCAACAGAAGTGACTCGTTCTATTTATTTCGACAAGCATAATCTACCCTAAATTTAATTCTAAAATCGAGTGAAAACAAGAACTTCCGGATAAATTGATCGCAAATTAAAGGAAACAATATTGTAAGAAGAATTGATACACCAAATAAACGGAAAGGATGCTTAGGGGCATCAGAACGATACAAACAATGAAATCAATAATAATCAACTTTAAGCAAAATAAAGAAATGAGAAAAAATTATTTTTCACAACTGCTGGTTCTTATTTTAATCACAGTCTTCTCTTGTAGCGTTTCATCACAAGAGTATAAAACGATCAGTCCTGATGTATTAAAGGATAAAATAGCCGGTGGTTGGGCGGGCAAGATGATCGGTGTAACATACGGCGCTCCGGTCGAATTCAAAGCCATGAATCATATTTTCACAGATCCCATAAATTGGAAACCTTCAGATATCAGAGGCAGTATGTGGCAGGATGATCTCTATGTGCAATTGACCTTTTTGATGTCTATGGATAAGTATGGGCTTAATGCACCTGCAAAAAAATACCAGGAAATGTTTGCAAAAGCAGGATACCAGTTGTGGCATGCCAATATGCAAGCAAGAAAAAATTTCTTTGACAGCATTTTTGCGCCAATGTCAGGCAGACCTGAAAATAATCTCCATGCGGACGATATTGATTTTCAGATAGAGGCTGACTATATTGGATTTATGTGTCCAGGAATGCCTGTAACTGCCTCAAGAATCGCAAATAAAATCGGGCACATCATGAACTATGGGGATGGGGTTTATGGAGGTATTTTTGTCGCAGCTCTCCATTCCGAAGCCTATTTCTGTAAGGATATTCTAAAGGTAATTCAGAATGCCTTGAATGCTATACCTGCAGGAAGCGATTATGCCAGAATTGTAAGGGATGTGATCAGGCTACATCAGCGGTACCCATCTGATTGGAAAGCTTCTTGGAATGAACTTCAGGCAAAATGGGGAAATGTCGATATTTGTGGAGCCGGAGACCCTTTTAACATTGATGCAAAACTGAATGGCGCCTATATCGTAATGGGATTGCTGTACGGGGAAGGTGATCCCATGAAAACACTTGAAATTACCGCCCGTTGCGGACAGGATGCCGACTGCAACCCGTCAACGGCTATGGCAGTTCTGGGTGTAATAAAAGGATTTAGCGGTTTGCCCCAATATATGCAGGAAGGTGTTAAAGCCGTCAGTGATTCCATTTTCATCAACACCACCTACTCCTTTAATTCAGCTGTAAAAAGTATAAATAAATATGCACTCAATCTGATTGCAAAAAATGGAGGGAAAGTAACTGACAGGAAAATTTTTGTAAGATTACAAAAACCTGTTAACACAAAAGCTGAAGTTTCATTTCCAAATACTGTTTTCGATAAAAAGGTATCGATTTTTGATCAGAATAACTGGGTATTTAAAGGGAACTGGAAAACCTTTGAAATTGATAATAGCAACAAACAGATAAAAAAGCAATCAATATATGCTGAAAATAAGGGGGACGAGCTGATATTTAATTTCTCGGGGACAGGAATTTCCCTGGAAGGCAACTGGCATCAGGATTGTGGAAAAGCAGACATATATGTGGATGGAAAACTGCAGCGCAGCATTGATACCTATTACTATTTTGCCCAACAAGAGCATACCACGAGTATTTGGCATGTACTGAATTTAAAACCCGGGAAGCATCAGGTCAAACTTGTGGTTAAAGGAGAAAAAAGAGCAGAATCCAAGGGAACCAGGATTTATATAACACAAGCTTTAATTTTTAAAACGACTGCCAAAAAAAGTGACAACTATAAGTTTTCTTTTGAAAAATAACATTTAGAGGCTTTTAACATTTGATTTTTCAAATAATATTGAACATATTTGTCGAATTAAAGTGCACAAAATGATTTAAAAAGGCCAGCTCAATACAAAAATGAATCGGTAATAAATTAATAACACTTATAAAAAATTGTAAACACAAGTTCATAATTTATATAAATTTGATCTGACTTAATCAGCAGATTGATAATAAAAGCAAACAATTATTACACACTTATTTACATATTTTTTACTATTATTTAAACAAAACTTAAACCGATGAAGAAACAGATACTATTATTGATGGTGGCTGCATTTTTTGCATTTAATGCCTCAGCCCAGAAATTTGAACAATTGGCCAAAACTCCGCCCATGGGTTGGAATAGCTGGAACAAATTTCAATGTAACGTCAGTGAAAAATTAATCATGCAAATGGCGGATGAGATGGTGTCCAGCGGCATGAAAGAGGCAGGTTACAATTACATCGTCATAGATGATTGCTGGCAGGTTGACCGGGACGAAAACGGAGAAGTGATCCCGGATAAAGACCGTTTTCCTCACGGCATGAAATATGTGGCCGATTATATACATTCAAAAGGATTAAAATTTGGTATTTACTCCTGTGCAGGGACTAAAACCTGTCAGGGACGTCCAGGAGGACGGGGATATGAATTTCAGGATGCACGTTCATACGCCCGTTGGGGAGTAGATTATTTAAAGTATGACTGGTGTTATTCCACTACTCAGGATGCCAAATCCTCATACTCCATTATGAGAGATGCCCTGTATGCAGCCGGAAGGCCAATTGTTTTCAGCTTGTGCGAGTGGGGAACTTCAAAACCCTGGGAATGGGCAAAAGAAGTTGGTCATTTATGGAGAACTACAGGAGATATTCAGGACAGATGGGATGCCATGATTGCTATCCTTGACAAAGAAAGAGATATTGCAAAATATTCAGGCCCTGGACATTGGAATGATCCGGATATGCTGGAAGTTGGCAATGGAGGTATGACCAATGAAGAGTACAAAACACACTTTTCCCTCTGGTGCATGTTAGCCGCACCTTTAATGGCAGGAAATGACTTAAGTACTATGACCCCCGCTATCAAAGAAATACTCACCAACCCTGAAGTTATTGCCCTTGATCAGGATTCCCTGGGAAATCAAGCTTTCTGTTTCCGTGACAACGGTGATTATGAAATCTGGATCAAAAAATTAGCCCATAATGAAAAAGCTGTATGTTTATTAAACCGCGGTGATGAAGAAAAAAATGTCCAGGTAGATTTTAATGTACTTCTTAAGTCCAATGATAATTACTGGTCATCAGATTCTTATAAGCTTGAAGATTATAAGGTGCGTGATTTATGGGAACACAAGGATGTGAAATTGGATAAAAGCACGATTAATTATAAAATTCCACCTCACTCTGTAAAAGTTTTCAGGTTTATAAAGAAATAACCTATTGTTAAATTAAGAAGGAGAAACAAACGTGCCGGCCTAAAACCGGCACGTCATTTAATTAATAAGATTTCAGGGAAAGACGAATATTCTTCTCAAAAAATCCAGAGATGGGAAATAAAAATTTTAGCAAATATTTTCATTCATTAAACAATAATTGTTCTGAATTAATATCAATTACATTTGTTTTCATATTCCCTCTCTTGACATCCTATTCTGACAGCATGTTTATCTGATAAATACCTTAAATTTAATTTATGAAAAAAATAACAAAGATACTTTTATTGGCAGCTATAGCTTTTTGTTGGATTCAAACAGAAACATGGGGCCAAAAGTCATCCGGGTTTAGCAAAAAACAAATTAAAGTTTACACCACAGCTGAGAACACCAACTTGAGAATTAGTGAAAACGGCTCATTGACCTTACAGGATGCGCAGCAGCCAATTGAATCTGAAACATGGATTTTTGTCGATCCGGCCAAAACATTCCAGTCTATTGTGGGAATTGGGGGCGCATTAACTGACGCAGCGGCTGAAACTTTTGCCAAATTACCCAAAGAAAAACAAAAAGAATTACTTACTGCATACTACGATCCACAAAAAGGGATAGGCTATACTTTGGCCAGGACAAATATCAACAGTTGCGATTTTTCAAGTGATAGTTATACTTATGTGGCCGACCGGGATGTATCGCTTAAAACATTTAATATAAGCCACGACGAAAAATACCGCATACCTTTTATCAGGCAGGCAATTGCAGCTGCCGGTGGCAAACTTACAGTCTTTGCCAGCCCATGGAGCCCTCCTGCCTGGATGAAAGACAACAACGACATGTTGCATGGAGGTAAACTTCTTCCAAAATACAGGCAAACCTGGGCCAATTATTTTGTAAAGTTCATCCATGCATACGAAGCCAAGGGCATTCCCGTCTGGGGAATAACCGTCCAAAACGAACCCATGGCGAGACAAACCTGGGAATCGTGTATTTACACCGCTGCCGACGAACGCGATTTTATCAAATATTATTTAGGGCCTACCTTTAAAAAAGAAGGACTTGGCAATAAGAAAATTATTGCCTGGGACCATAACCGCGATCTTCTCTATCAACGGGCCAGTGTAATCATGAGCGATCCTAAAGCAGCTCAGTACGTTTGGGGATTTGGCTATCACTGGTACGAATCCTGGAGTGGAGGAGGAATGCAGTTTGAAAATCTTAAGAGGACTAAAGAGTCTTTTCCGAATAAAAATCTGCTGTTTACCGAAGGATGTGCAGAACGGTTTAAAGCAGAGGATGTTAACAACTGGGCTCTGGGAGAAAAATACGGACTCTCTCTCGTCAATGATTTTAATAACGGTACAGTTGGCTGGACAGACTGGAATATTCTTCTGGACGAAAAAGGAGGCCCCAACCATGTTGGAAATTACTGCTTTGCCCCTGTTCATGCGGATACGAATACCGGCAAACTGATTTATACCAACAGTTACTATTACCTTGGACACTTTTCGAAATTCGTCCGCCCTGGAGCAAAACGCATTACCAGTGCGTCAAACCGCAATCAGCTGCTGACAACTGCCTTTGTAAATACCGATGGCAAACTTGCAGTTATAGTGATGAACATTTCAGACAAAGAGATGAAATATAATCTTTGGATTTCAGGAAAGTCAACGGCCACAGTCAGTTTGCCCCATTCCATTTCAACCCTCATCGTAGAATAATTCTTTTTTAAAATAATTTTAAATATACCCCTGAATATCAGGGGTATATTTAAACGCAAAAGATTTTTTACCCTTTTTAAAAAATAATGTGCTGATTTTTGAGTACAAAACCGGGGGAATTATATTTGGAAGTATTGGCCATTTGTATCAAAATACGATTATTGATTTATGGATTCTACATTTCAGGTATTAAAATCTTTCTCAATTATTGATTCTTTAACATTTTTTTCAGGTACCTGCCTGAATCATCTGTTATCCTGTTTTTTACCATAACGGACAGAATTTCGATTTTCATCTCATTGGCCCTTATTTAAATTAAACACTTTTAATAACCCGGTTAAATTATTAACTATTCTGCATTAAAAAATATGAAAAAACGTTTAAAATTTGGATTTTTAGCATCAATTTCATTCTGCCTTATATGGGGTTCGTTTGGGGTAAATGCCCAGGAAAAGAACCTTGATCAAAAGGTGAACGCCTTATTAAAACGGATGACCCTTGAGGAGAAGGTTGGACAGCTTAATCAATATACCAGTTCGTGGGCTACCGGGCCGGTCTCTCCTGAAGGCAATAAATTGCAGGAAATTAAGGAAGGTAAAGTAGGTTCCTTATTGAATGTAAAAGGAGTGGATAAAACACGGGCCATGCAGGCAGTTGCCCTGCAATCACGCCTGAAGATTCCATTGTTGTTTGGGCTGGATGTAATTCACGGATACAGAACAACATTTCCAATTCCTTTAGCTGAAGCTGCAAGCTGGGATTTGAATGCCATTGAAGAATCTGCACGTATTGCTGCCACTGAAGCTTCTGCTTCGGGCGTTCATTGGACCTTTGCGCCCATGGTGGATATTGCACGTGATCCACGCTGGGGCCGTGTGATGGAAGGCGCCGGCGAAGATACTTACCTGGGTTGTGCCATTGCCAGGGCAAGGGTAAAAGGTTTCCAGGGCAAAGGACTTGGAAACACCGATGCAGTTATGGCTTGTGCCAAACATTTTGCCGCTTATGGAGCAGTTATTGGTGGCCGTGACTATAATTCCGTAGATATGAGTCCCCGCACCCTGCTGGAAGTTTACCTCCCACCTTTCAAAGCTGCAGCAGATGCCGGGGTTGCCACATTTATGAACAGTTTCAACACCCTGAACGGTATCCCCGCTACCGGAGATACCTATTTACAAAGGGAAATACTTAAGGGCAAATGGAATTTTAAAGGTTTTGTTGTTAGCGACTGGGGCTCTATAGGGGGAATGATACAGGATAATTTTGTCAAGGATGGTAATGAAGCAGCCCTGGTTGCCATTAAAGCAGGAAACGACATGGACATGGAAAGCCGTTGCTATACCAAAAATCTTGCACAATTGGTAAGAGACGGAAAAGTTCCGGTTGCTGTCGTTGACGAAGCCGTAAAGCGCATATTGCGCAAGAAATTTGAACTGGGATTATTTGATGACCCTTACAGATTCTGTAATGAAGAAAGAGAGAAGCAGGCACTAAACGATCCGGAACACCGGGTTAAGGCCAGAGAAGTTGCCAAAAGAAGTATTGTGTTGCTTAAAAATGAAAACAACCTGTTGCCATTGACCCCCAATAAGAAAATTGCATTGATAGGCCCTCTGGCAAAGTCTAAAGATGATATGCTTGGTGCCTGGAGCATTTATTGGTCAGATAACAGCAGCGTGGTTTCTCAATTCGAAGGACTGGAAAAAAGGGTCGGAAAAGAAAATCTGCTCTATGCCAAAGGTTGTGAAGTAAAGGATACCTCAACGGCTGGTTTCGCAGAGGCTATTGCCGTTGCGAAACAGGCCGACATAGTAATCCTGAGCGTAGGCGAGAAAAGGGAAATGAGCGGCGAAGCCAAAAGCAGGTCAAATATCCATATACCGGGAGTTCAGGAAGAGTTAATTAAAGCCATATATGCCACCGGCAAACCGGTGGTCGTTCTAATCAATGCCGGGCGGCCTTTAATTTTTGACTGGACCGCCGACCATGCTCCTGCAATTTTATATACCTGGTGGCTGGGAAGTGAGGCCGGCAATGCCATAGCTGATGTTTTATTTGGTGATTACAATCCTTCGGGTAAATTACCCATAACTTTTCCCCGGAATGAAGGCCAGATTCCAATTTATTACAACTACCTGAATACCGGACATCCTGCACCTGATAATGACAGTTTTGGAAGCTACCAGACCGGTTATACAGATCTTCAAAAAAGCCCTAAATTTCCTTTTGGATATGGCTTGAGTTATACCACTTTCAAGTATGACAATTTAAAACTCAGTACTTCAAAAATGAACTCCAACCAAACAATTGATGTTTCATTTACCCTTACCAATACAGGGAAATATGCAGGAGAAGAAGTAGTTCAGCTGTATATCAGGGATCTGGTTGCTTCTGTCTCCAGGCCGGTAAAGGAATTAAAGGATTTTCAGAAGATACAGTTGAACCCCCAGGAAAGTAAAACAATTCATTTTTCCATTGATAAGGAAAAACTCTCCTTTTTTAACAGCAAACTGAATTGGGTTGCAGAACCTGGTACTTTCAGTCTCATGATCGGCTCATCTTCAGCTGACATCAGGTTGAAAGGCACATTTGAACTTTTATAAATCCCGGGAATTGGTCTAATTGAAAATAAAAAACACAGGATATGAAAGATTTTTATTAGAACGTTCCTGGAATTAATGTTTGAAATATATTTGAAGATAAAAGATTGTGATTATAAAATTTTTTCAAAACCAATAAATAACTCAATAATAAAAAAGTATGAACAAAGCTATAAAATGCGGAATTATAACGTCACTTTTATTCTGCCTGACGTTTGGTTCGTTTGGGGTAAAAGCCCAGGAAAAAAATATTGATAAAAGGGTGGATGCCTTATTAAAACGGATGACCCTTGAGGAAAAAGTGGGTCAGCTTAATCAATATACCAGTGCATGGGCTACCGGGCCGGTCTCTCCGGAAGGCAACAAATTGCAGGAAATTAAGGAGGGCAAAATAGGTTCACTGTTAAATGTAAAAGGAGTGGATAAAGCGCGGGCCATGCAGGCAGTTGCCCTGCAATCCCGCCTGAAAATTCCTTTGTTGTTTGGACTGGATGTAATTCACGGATACAAGACAACATTTCCAATTCCTTTAGCCGAAGCTGCCAGCTGGGATTTGAATGCCATTGAAGAATCAGCCCGTATTGCTGCCACTGAAGCTTCTGCGTCGGGCGTTCATTGGACCTTTGCTCCTATGGTTGATATTGCACGTGATCCTCGCTGGGGCCGTGTGATGGAAGGGGCCGGTGAAGATACTTACCTGGGCTGTACCATCGCCAGGGCAAGGGTAAAAGGTTTCCAGGGCAAAGGACTGGGAAGCACTGATGCAGTTATGGCCTGTGCCAAACATTTTGCTGCTTACGGAGCCGCTATTGGAGGCCGTGACTATAATTCCGTAGATATGAGTACCCGCACCCTCCTGGAAGTTTACCTTCCCCCCTTTGAGGCTGCAGCTAAGGCTGGTGCCGCCACCTTTATGAATAGTTTCAATACCCTGAACGGGATTCCTGCAACAGGTAATGCTTATTTGCAAAAGGTTATGCTAAAAGGCAAATGGAATTTTAAAGGTTTTGTTGTTAGCGACTGGGGCTCCATTGGTGAAATGGTAGCACACGGTTTTGCCAAAGATGGTTATGAAGCTGCAATGGAAGCTATCAAAGCAGGAAATGACATGGATATGGAAAGCCGTTGTTATACCAAAAATCTTGCACAATTGGTAAAAGACGGTAAAGTTCCGGTTGCTGTGGTTGATGAAGCCGTTAGACGCGTATTACGCAAGAAGTTTGAACTGGGATTATTTGATGACCCTTACAGATTCTGTAATGAAGAAAGAGAAAAGCAGGCTCTGAACGATCCTGAACACCGGGTCAAGGCCAGGGAAGTTGCCAGAAAAAGTATTGTTATGCTTAAAAATGATAACAGCTTGTTGCCATTGACCTCTACTAACCAAAAGATTGCACTGATAGGCCCCCTGGCAAAATCAAAAGAGGATATGCTTGGTTTCTGGAACGTGGGCTGGCCCGACAACAGTGACGTGGTTTCTCAATTCGAAGGACTTGAAAAAAGGGTGGGAAAAGAAAATCTACTCTATGCCAAAGGTTGTGAAGTTAATGATACATCTACTGCCGGATTTGCCGAAGCCATTAACGTTGCAAAACAGGCTGATATTGTTATCCTGAGTGTCGGTGAAAAAAGGGACATGAGCGGCGAAGCTAAAAGCCGGTCGAATATCCATATACCGGGAGTTCAGGAAGAGTTAATCAAAGCCATATATGCTACCGGTAAACCGTTGATAGTTCTGATCAATGCCGGACGGCCTCTAATCTTTAATTGGACTGCCGATCATGCTCCTGCAATTTTATATACCTGGTGGCTGGGAAGTGAAGCCGGCAATGCCATAGCTGATGTTTTATTTGGCGATTACAATCCTTCCGGTAAATTACCCATGACATTCCCCCGTACTGAAGGCCAGATTCCAATCTATTACAACTATCTGAATACCGGACGCCCAGCTGAGGATAATGACAATTTTGTCAATTACCGTTCCGGTTATATTGACCTTCAAAAGAGCCCAAAATTCCCGTTTGGTTATGGCTTAAGTTATACTACCTTCAAGTATGACAACTTAAAACTCAGTGCTTCAAAAATGAAGCCTAATCAAACTATTGACGTCTCATTTACTCTTACCAATACAGGTAAATATACGGGTGAAGAAGTAGTTCAGCTGTATATCAGAGATCTTGTGGCTTCAGTTACCAGGCCGGTAAAAGAGTTGAAAGATTTTCAGAAAATCCAGCTGAAACCTCAGGAAAGTAAAACAATTCATTTTACCATTAATAAGGAAAAACTCTCTTTTTATAACAGCAATTTGAATTGGGTAGCAGAACCCGGAACTTTTGACCTCATGATTGGCTCATCTTCAGCCGATATCAGGTTGAAAGACACATTTGAACTGCAGTAATTTGTTGCTCTATTCATGATCAATTTAACAGACTGTAAAAACAAATTATATGACGAGAACTATTTCAAATAAATTCATCATCATACTGGTATTTTCCAGTATGATGACATTTGGAGTTTCGGCTCAAACATTTTTACATGCCAAAGGACAGGATATCGTTGATGAAAGCGGCAGAAAAGTTCTTTTACGTGGCGTCGGACTGGGAAACTGGATGCTGCCTGAGGGCTATATGTGGAAGTTTGGCAATAAAGCGGATCGTCCCCGGAAAATTGAAAAACTGGTAGCCGATCATATTGGAAAGGAAAAGGCCGAACAATTTTGGAAAACCTTTCGCAGAAACTATATCACCGAAGCCGATATTAAACGGATTGCCGAACTTGGCTTTAATTCGGTCAGGCCAGCGTTGAATGCACGTTTATTTCTGACAGAAGGAGAAAAAAATGAATTCGTTGATGAAGGTTTTGAATTACTTGATAACCTGATCGGATGGTGCAAAAAATATCATCTGTATGTAATTATCGATATGCACGCTGCTCCCGGCGGACAAACAGGAGCCAACATCGATGACAGCCAGAATAATGAACCCGGGCTTTTCATGAACCCTAAGAACCAAGATCTTTTGGAAAAATTATGGGTAAAAATTGCCGACAGATACAAAGACGAACCCTGCGTGGCCGCCTATGACCTTCTGAATGAGCCACTCCCTGAAGGAACCGGAGCAGCTGCCAGGTACAAAAATGAACTTGTACCCCTTTACCAACGGTTGATAAAAGCAATCCGCCAGGTAGATAAAAAACATATATTCACCCTCGAAGGATATGACTGGGCCAATAACTGGTCATTATTTGAAACCGCCCCGGATAACAATATCATGTATCAATTTCATTACTATTGTTGGGACAATCCTGACAACCTGAATGACATCAGCCATTTCCTGAAAAAACAGGAAAAGCTGAACGCTCCGGTTTGGGTGGGTGAAACAGGTGAAAAAAATGAAGCCATTTATTTTGCCACTACCCAGTATTTTGAGAAACATAATATTGGCTGGTCCTTTTGGCCGTGGAAAAAAATGGATACAGGAAACACACCCTATTCTATCAAACCTCCGCAAGACTGGAAAGATATTACAACCTATTCCCGCGAGGGTGGAACTACGGTTGCAACTGATCCTGAAAAAATTTTCAACCAATTGCTCGAAAATATCAAACTTGAAAATTGTGTTTATTTCCCGTCTGTTGTAAATTCGGTATTTCGTCAGGTTCCATTGAAAATAGAAGCTGAAAATTACGGAGAAGATGGATATAAGATATCCTATTTTGTAAAAGACACCCTGACCAAATCATTGAATTACCGGAAAAAAGAACCAGTAAAAATTAAAGTGGTTCATAGCGACCGGCGCGAACTTGCCTCCAGTCAGGTAATTGAATTAAATGCAGGAGAATGGACAGTTTATAAATTCAAATCACCGGAAAAAAAGAAATACAATGTTTCCATACAGGTAAAAACAACTGGACAGCCCTCTGAAATGAAATTGATCATCAACGGAAAACCAGTCAATTTAAAAGTAAACCAAACCGATTTGACCGAATTAAAGCTTGCACCTCAACTGTTTAAAAAAGGAGAAAATGAAATGAAATTTGAAGTGAAAAGCGGTAGTGTTGATCTGGACTGGATAAACATTTACTAAAGTTAACCGGTGGTTCCCAATAAATTATAGACAGGATCATTCCGTTTCCTGTTAACCAAAATTAAATTTTGAAGCCTGCAACTCCTTTCGGGGAGTTACAGACTACAAAATCATAGTTAAACAAAAATTAGTAATTCGTTTATAAGATCACCTTAACACCCTTAGGTGCCTTATAGGTTGTTATAATCTTCCCGTTTTCGTTTTTCCTGTGTTTAACGCTAACCACTCCGTAAGGAGTCGGGAAAGTACCTTCCACCCACTTTAAGTCGCCAAGATGAGGTTCTATCTTGATTTTTTTACAACCTGGTTCCAGCACATTTATGCCAAGTACATATTGAGTAAGCCAGGAAGTAGGCCCGGATGCCCATCCATGGCAAAAGCTATGCCTGAATTTTTTATAGCAATATCCTCCATAGGAAGCATGAACATCTACTTTATCATTGGGAACCAGTTCATCAATTCTTCCGGCATTTTTCATCCAGTCGATGTCGAAATCCTCCCAAAAAGTCGTTGCGCCCAAATCGAGCATGCCACCCCAGTACTGCCGGATATTATCAATTGCGCCCTGATAATCACCTGCTTTTGCCCGGGCCTTCAACATATAATATCCGTAAAATGTGGACATTTTATGAACTCCATCCTGCGCCAGGACTTCATTATTTGCTTTTCCCGCAGGAACCAGCCCGGCAAGCGAAAGAAGCGCAGCAGCCTGTTTTGACCCTGCCATATCCGGAACGTGTTTCTTAAGCTTTTCAATTGAACCAAGGCATAGTTTTGCGGTTTCTTCATCACCCAGGATCCGGCAAAGATCAGCCCCGGCCTCAAAACCCAATACCATCATCGATTGCAAACCGGCATGTATGGCTTCCTTGTTCTCACTTGACGGCCAATCCAAAAACCTTCCCCCATCAAGAATTTCTTTTCCAGAAGGATCAATTTTAGTAGCCAACAAATGAAGTAACCCTGTGAGGTAAGATTTTTGCTGTTTCAGGTAGCTGAGGTTACCCTGATAATAGTACCAATCGCGCTGTATCAGTATCCACCAAATCGAATAAGAACTGATGGTATTCATCCAACTTGGAAGAGGAGTCAGGTCGCGGGCCAAATCAAGACTTTTAGGGACCACCTCGTTATTGCCAAATACGGAATTAATAGTCATCACTTCCGGATGCATGTCGCCTATCCACACCAG
>JAUZOH010000014.1 GCA_030706565.1 Bacteroidota bacterium
CCGGTTTGTTCTTATAGAAAATTTAAAATTGAAGAAAATGGAAAATAGTCCGGTCGAAAAAGCAAAAGCATATCAGTTGAGTGCTGCAGTTGAATATGTGGATAAAAGTATTGTCAGCAAGCAGGTTATCAAATCCCCGGCAGGGAACATTACTTTATTTGCTTTTGATAAAGACGAAGGCCTGAGCGAGCACAGTGCCCCCTTTGACGCTTTTGTGCAGGTAATTGACGGTAGTGCAGAAATAATAATTGGAGGAGTAAAAAATCTGTTGCAAACCGGGGAATTCATCATCATTCCGGCCAACACCCCTCATGAGGTGAAAGCCGTGAAAAAGTTCAAGATGATGCTTGCAATGATTAAAGCTTAGATATCGCCGCTGTCACTGCTATTGTTGCTGCTTTTAAATCCTCTCATAATACCCCGGCTGGAATTCCTGACAAAGTCAATAATTTCATCACGGTACTGAGAAGGAGCGATCTGTTCTTCGATTGCTTTCAGGGCATCTGAATTGTTCATGCTCGATTGATAGAGGAAACGGTAGACATCCTGGATGAGGTTGATTTGTTCTGGGGTAAATCCTCTGCGCCGCAGTCCGACAACATTAATCCCGACGTATGATAAGGGTTCACGGGCTGCCATAACAAATGGAGGGACATCTTTATGAACCAGGGATCCGCCAGAAATAAAAACATGGGAGCCCACATGTACAAACTGATGAACCATAACTCCGCCACTGAGGATAGCCCAATCACCCAGGGTTACTTCACCGGCAATAAATGAACCATTCGACATAATTACATGATCTCCAACCACACAATC
This sequence comes from Bacteroidota bacterium, assembly GCA_030706565.1. NCBI lineage: Bacteria > Pseudomonadati > Bacteroidota > Bacteroidota bacterium. Next base: position 820 of record JAUZOH010000014.1, read on the forward strand.
ATGGGCAACATGAGAATAAGCCATGATCAGGCAATTGCTTCCCACCACGGTTTTCCCGACGGCTTTGGTACCCCGGCTAACCGTTACACATTCCCGTATTGTAGTATTATCACCTATTTCGGCCGTGGTTTTTTCACCAACAAATTTTAAATCCTGGGGAATACCGGCAATAACAGCTCCGGGAAATATGCGGCAATTTTTACCAATTTTTGCGCCGTCAAATATTACGGCATGAGGACCTATCCAGGTCCCGTCACCTATTTCAACATCTTTTGCCACGTATGCAAAAGGTTCTATAATTACATTTTGTCCGATTTTAGCTTCGGGATGCACATAAGCTAATGACTGCGTCATGTCTTCTGTCTTTATTTATTTTTTGTTATTTGAGCCATAAATTCACCTTCCATCACCACGTTCTCGCCTACAAATACCTTGGCATCCATCTGGACAATTCCTCTTTTTATCGGAGCAATTAAATGGGCTGAAATAAGCAGGGTATCGCCGGGAAAGACTTTTCTTTTAAACTTCACCTTATCCATTTTCATGAAATAAGTAAGGTAATTTTCCGGATCGGGTACTGAATTTAATACCAATATTCCGCCAACCTGTGCCGTAGCTTCAACCATCAATACTCCCGGCATGACAGGAGCTTCAGGAAAATGCCCGACAAAAAATGGTTCATCCATGGTAATGTTCTTCAAACCCACAATGGATTGTTCGTCCATTTCGATGATTTTATCCACTAACAGGAAAGGAGGACGGTGTGGTAAAAGTTTTTTAATATCATTTATATTAAGGACAGGTTCTTTGTTTGGATCGTAAACAGGAGCCTGGGGTTTAATATGTTCTCTTTTCAGGTGTGAACGGAGAATTTTGGCAAATTCAGTATTGGCATGATGACCCGGGCGGGTAGCAACGATTTTTGCTTTCAGGGGTTCGCCAATCAACGATAAGTCGCCAATCAGGTCGAGAAGCTTATGACGTGCAGGTTCATTATTAAAATGCAGGTCAATATTATTTAGAATGCCATTGGATTTAGCATGTACATGAGGTTTATTAAATAAATCGGCCAAATGGTCCAATTCTTCCTGCGACATATCCTTATCCATAATGACGATGGCATTGTCCAAATCGCCTCCTTTAATCAGGTTGTTGTTGGCTAGAAATTCTATTTCATGAAGGAAAACAAAAGTACGGCAATTGGCTACTTCTGTTTCGTAATCATGGATTGAATTCAGTTTGGCAAATTGATTGCCCAATACCCGAGAATCATAATTGATCATTACATCCAGGCTCAAATGGTCGTCAGGATATGCAACAATTTCTATCCCTTTTGATTCGTCTTTATAAACGAACTTTTCCTTTAAAGTCAGATATTTTCTGCTGGCATTTTGTTCAACTATTTCAGCTTTGTGAAGAGCTTCAACGATCAGGCGGGAGCTGCCATCTAAAATAGGAGCTTCGGGGGCATTAATTTCGATTAAACAATTGTCAATTCCCAAGCCGGAAAGGGCTGAGACGGTATGTTCGATAGTGGAAACTTTAACTTCGCCTTCGGCCAATGTGGTACCTCTGGAAGTATCTGTGACATTTTCAACTAATGCATGAACCAAAGGCTGTCCTTCTAAATCGACTCTTTTAAATACAATCCCGTGATTTTCAGGAGCAGGCAAAAATTTCATCTCGGAATTTAATCCTGAATGTAATCCTTTTCCTTTTAAAACTACCGGATTTTTAATTGTTCTTTGTTTGTCTATCATAATTTCTTTAAACCAATATCTCTAAAATAAAGCGTGCAAGTTATAAAAAAAAAGGTTTGTAACAATTAGATGCATATGCTATTTAACCCAATTTGGATTTCAATTCCTCTACTTCTTTTTGTAAATCATACATTTGTTTAACGATCTCCGGGAATTTCCGGAAATAAATAAAAGATTTCTGGAATTTTTTAATATCCATAGCTGGTGTGCCAAGCAGTACTTCATTGTCCTTAATGGAACTTCCGATTCCGGACTGTGCTCCAATCTTTACTCCATCGCCAATGAAGATATGTCCGGCAATTCCAACCTGACCGCCAAACATGCAGTCTTTCCCTATCTTGGTTGAACCTGCTATACCCGTTTGAGAGGCTATTACTGTATTTTCACCAACTTCAACATTATGGGCTATCTGAATCAAATTGTCGAGTTTAACCCCTTTGCGGACAAAGGTGGATCCCATTGTCGAACGGTCTATACAGGTATTTGCCCCGATTTCGACATGATCCTCAATTTCAACATTTCCAACCTGTGGGATCTTTTTATAATCATTGTTTGCTGAAGGAGCGAATCCAAAACCGTCGGCACCAATGACTGCACCCGAATGAATGATACAATCCTTACCAATATGGCAGTCCTGATAAACTTTCACTCCGGCATAAAGAATGGAATTATCCTCAACCACCACGTTGTCGCCTAAATAAACCTGAGGATATATTTTAACATGGTTGCCTATTTTGACATTTTCACCCAGAAAGGCAAATGCACCAACGTAAACATCGGTACCGGTCTTTGCTGTAGGATCAATAAATGAGAGTTTATCTATACCAATTTTTTCGGGAATACTTTGTACATAAAGGTCAAGCAGGGAAGCAATACACTGATAAGAATCTTCAACTTTGATCATGGTGGCATTTACTTTTTCCTGGGGGACAAAAGTTTTGTTTACCAGAACAATAGAAGCCTGCGTAGTGTAAATATACTTTTCATATTTAGGATTGGCCAGAAAAGAAAGAGTTCCCTTTTTCCCCTCTTCAATTTTTGATAAACCGGTGACGATCACATCGGGGTTTCCTTCTATTTCTCCTTTTAAAAAGTCAGCTATAATTTTTGCAGTAAATTCCATAATTTAAAAATTTGGCACAAAACTATAAATAATTTTTACAATGGTTTAAAATTGTTTCGGATAGCATAGAAAATATTTCTTTTCCTCTTTCGAAAGTACTGAAACATTTAGCATGTCAGAGGCTTTTGATATATCCACAATTTCTCCTGAATTAAGCTTTATGGAAATCCGGTCATCGGTAAAACTATAGGCATTATTGGATATGGAATCAGAAAACACGAAATATCCGGCTTCTTTTGGGCTGAACTGGAAACGTTCTTCGAGCTTTTCTTTCAGTTCCTTTATTTTTTCAACATTGAAAGGAGTTTTGCTCATTTCAATTTTAAATAAATGCCTGTTAATAAGGTTGTCTGATAATTTAGATAAGATAGGGTCGCTATGCTGAGTCCAAACTTTAATGGATTGCATGATATCATAATCATCCAGCTGACTGAATTTCTCGAGAATAAATTGGGTATCCAAACCTGCAGGTTGCTCTTCCAGTTTCTTTTTGTCAATCTGGTTGAACAGGAAAAATTTAAGGGCAGGACTGGCAAATAAATCCACGCCGCTGTTTGCAAGTTCTTTTGCCCGTTTAAGAATTTTCGTTAAAAGCTGATCGGCCGACACAACTGTTTTATGGAGATAAACCTGCCAATACATCAGTCGTCTGGCGATCAGAAATTTTTCAATGGAATAAATACCTTTGGCCTCTACCACCAGCTGATCGTTGACCACATCAAGCATCTTAATGATACGGTCGGAACCGATCACTCCTTCGGTAACCCCGGTAAAAAAGCTGTCGCGGTTTAAGTAATCCAGCCTGTCCATATCCAGCTGACTAGAAACCAGTTGATATAAAAATCTTTTGCTGTAATGGTTAAAGAAAATTTCAAGAGCCATTGACAGCCTGCCCTCAAATTGACGGTTAAGCTCCCTCATAAACAAGGCAGAAATATATTCGTGGGTAATATCTTTAATAATATTATTTTCCAGGCAATGTGAAAACGGGCCATGCCCAATATCATGTAAAAGAATGGCAATGGAAACTGCTTCGCTTTCCTGTTCAGTAATTTCGTGGCCTTTGGAACGAATAACATCAATTGCCTGCTGCATGAGATGGGTGGCACCTATAGCATGCTGAAAACGGGTATGATTGGCAGCCGGGTACACGAAATTGGTCATACCCAGTTGTTTTATCCTTCTAAGACGCTGGAAGTAAGGATGTTCTATCAGATCGAACATAATCTCTGAAGGCATATTGATCAATCCATAAATAGGATCGTTGATAATTTTTCGCTTGTGGATGTTTGAATTTTTCACCTGGGAACTTTTTCTTACAAAAATACCCAAATGAGCAATGTAAACATCATTTTATTGACTTCAAATACATTATTTATTAAAATACCCTGCAAAAAGTTTATTTGTCCAGGGAAAAGTTGAAAAGGATGGATGAAAATTTAAAATTGTGAAATTCACTTATTTTCAACTCAATAATAATTTGGCAAAATAAATTTTTATATTTACCTTTGCGTTTAATTAAGAAGATAGGGGACAAAAGTCCCCTATTTTGTTGTCTAAAATTTATGATAAGCAGAGAACTAGTTGAAAGTCAGGTAAAGCAGATACTTTCTTCAAATGAAATATTTGAAGGATTGTTTATTGTGGAAACAAGTGTAAGCGAAAGCAATGAAATATTTGTTGTGCTTGATGGGTATAAACCGGTTACATTGGATCATTGTGCTGCCCTAAACACAGAGTTGGATAGCAAGTTAAACCGTGAAGTTGAGGATTTTGAAATAAAGGTAGCTTCGGCAGGTTTAGGATTTCCTTTTAAAGTACTGGAACAATATAAAAAGTATCTTGGTCAGGAAGTTGAAGTTTTAAAAACCGACGGGACAAAAGAAAAAGGAATTTTATTATCCTTTTCTGGCGATTCTTTGACGCTGGAGGTAACCGCAAGGGTTAAAGTTGAAGGGAAGAAGAAAAAACAGGTTCAGGTATCGCAGGAAATCATTGCACTTCCTTTGGTTAAATCAACTAAAGCTGTAATTTCGTTTTAATAAAGTCAAAATACACCATCGATATGGAAAACTTAAATTTAATCGACACTTTTGCAGAGTTTAAAGAACTGAAGAATATTGATCGTACCACCATGATGAGTGTTCTTGAGGATGTATTCAGAGGATTATTGCTGAAGAAATACGGAAGTGACGAAAATTTTGATGTGATTATAAACATTGACAAAGGGGATTTTGAAATATGGAGAAACCGTAAAGTTGTTGAAGATGAAAATCTGGAGGACCCCAATTTCGAAATAACTTTATCTGAAGCCAAAAAGATTGATGCCGATTACGAAGTAGGCGAAGAAGTTACTGATGAGGTTAAACTGGCTGATTTTGGCCGTAGGTCTATTTTAGCCCTGCGACAGAATCTTACTTCCAGGATTCTTGAGCTGGAAAAAAATAATATATACCTAAAATACAAAGACAAAATAGGGGAAATCGTTACCGGGGAAGTGTACCAGGTTTGGAAAAAAGAGATTCTTGTTCTTGATGACGAAGGAAATGAGCTTTTAATGCCTAAAACCGAACAGATTCCTTCTGATTATTTTCATAAGGGGGATTCAGTCCGGGCCATTGTCCTTAAAGTAGAGATGCGCAATAATAATCCTTTTATTATTCTTTCAAGAACTTCGCCGGTTTTCCTGGAACGTTTGTTTGAGCTCGAAGTTCCTGAAATTTTCGACGGATTAATTCTTCTCAAGAAGATTGTCCGTGTTCCCGGTGAAAGGGCCAAAGTAGCTGTCGAATCCTATGATGAGCGGATAGACCCTGTTGGAGCCTGTGTAGGTATGAAAGGAAGCCGTATCCATGGTATTGTAAGAGAGTTGAGAAACGAAAATATTGATGTAATCAATTATACCAACAATATTCAGTTATTTATAACCAGGGCATTGAATCCGGCCAAGATTGGTTCAATCAAGATCAATGAAGCTGAAAAGAAAGCGGATGTTTATTTAAAACCCAGCGAAGTTTCACTGGCTATTGGGAAAGGCGGATTGAATATAAAACTTGCTAGCCAGCTGACCGGTTATAATATTGATGTATACAGGGAAGATGAAAACGAAGATGAGGAAGATGTAAACCTTGATGAATTTTCCGATGAAATTGAAGGATGGATACTTGATCAACTTAAGTCAATTGGCTGTGACACAGCTAAAAGCGTTTTGAATATTCCTATGGAAGAATTAATTAAACGTACTGACCTGGAGGAAGAAACCATCAAGGAAGTAATAAAAATTTTAAAAGCCGAATTTGAATAATAGATTTTTAATAAATTAGCAGGTTCTAATTTAAATAATTGTGAAGGGTGAAATATGTCAGATACCAAAGCAACAAGATTGAGTAAGATAGCAAGGGAATTTAATGTAGGGATTTCTACTATTGTCGATTTTCTCAAAAAGAAAGGACTTAGCATTGATCCTAACCCGAATTCTAAGGTTCCACCGGAGTTCTATGATGATATCGTTAAAGAATACAGTTCTGAAGCGAATGTAAAAAAGGAATCGGAAAAACTTAGTTACCGGATTTTACATGAGAAAAAGGAAACTATTTCTATTGACGACATCGAAAGTGCTCAACCCGAAGAAGAACCGGAAGAAGCAGAAGAAGTCCTCATTAAGGATCATATTGTGCATCCGAAAGTGAAGGAAGAACTATTTGAGCCCGATAAAATTGAATTGGATACTGACTTGAAAGTTGTAGGCAAAATTGATTTGTCTAAACTCCAGCCCAAACATGTTGAAAAACAAGAAACCGAAGCAATTCCTACTCCTAAAGAACAAGAAAAAGTAAAACCGGTCGTAAGCGAAACTTCGAAAGAATCTGTTAAGGAAAGTACCCAGGAAGTTAAAAAAGAAGCTGTGGTGGAAACTCCTGTTGAAAAAGCTCCTGTCGAGAAAGCTCCTGTTGAGAAAGCAAAACCTATTGTCAAACCTGCCGCCCCTGAACCTTCAAAAATTCAAGAAGAGAAAAACATAACCATTGAAAAACCCAAAGTGGAACCAACACAAGCCGTTTTAAATATTGAAACAGAAAAAAAGGCACCTGAAATTATTCCTGAAGTACCGGTTGCTGAGGAAAAAGAAAAAGAAAATGAAATTAAAGTTGTCGGTCATATAGATTTATCTTCAATTAACCAGAGAACAAGGCCTGCCAAAAAGACCAGAAAGCAAAGGGATGAAGAACGACGCCTCGAAAAAGAAAAACATGAAAAATTCCTGGCAAAAATCAGAGAAGAAAGGGCTAAAAAGAAATCTGAACAGTTTGCTGGTGAAGAAAAAGTACAGTCTTCTCCCTCAAGACCCGAACATGGAACTGCCAAACCTGTTGAAGAAGTTCAACACCACAGGCCCTATGAAAAAGATTTTATAAAATCAGATGTTCAGAAGCTTACCGGGCCTACAGTTGTCGGGAAGATTGATTTACCTGATTTCGACAAGAAGAAACCCGTTGCTTCATCCAATGGTGAGTTTGATCATAAAAAGAGAAAGAGAAAGAGAATACGCAAGGACCAAGGGAAAAATGTAACCCTTCCGAATGCTGACAAAAAGATACACCCCAAACAACAGGTAGGGGCGGTTAATACTTCCAATGGAGGAAATCATGAAAGTAAACAGCGTTTGCCATTGAAGAAAAAACGTCGTCCACTCAGAGCTGAAATCACGGAAGAAGAGGTACAGAAGCAGATTAAAGATACTCTTGCAAGGCTTACTACCCACACCAAATCAAAAGGTTCGAAACACCGTAAGGAAAAGCGTGATGCGGTGAATGTCAAGCAGCAGGAAGAACTTGCAAAGATAGAGAAAGATAAGAACACCATTAAGGTAACCGAATTCGTCTCTGTAAATGAATTGGCTACAATGATGAATGTTCCGGTGAATGAAGTAATCGCTACCTGTATGAATCTGGGTCTGTTCGTTTCCATCAATCAGCGGTTGGATGCAGAGACAATGGCTTTGGTTGCAGACGAGTTCAATTATAAAGTCGAATTCATCAGTGTGGATGTTCAGGAAGCCATCAAGGAAGAAGAAGATAATACAGATAAAATTCAAAGCAGGCCTCCTATTGTCACTGTCATGGGACATGTCGACCATGGAAAGACCAAATTGCTGGATTATATAAGAAGAGCAAATGTTGTTGCAGGTGAGGCCGGTGGTATTACCCAACATATAGGTGCGTACAGTGTGGTATTAAAGGATGGCAGGCACATCACCTTCCTGGATACCCCGGGTCATGAAGCTTTTACTGCCATGCGAGCCCGTGGTGCACAGGCCACCGATATAGCGATTATTGTTGTCGCTGCCGACGATGGGGTAATGCCTCAGACGGTTGAAGCCATCAATCACGCACAGGCTGCCGGCGTTCCTATTGTTTTTGCCATCAATAAGGTTGATAAACCCGAATCCAATCCGGACCGGATTAAGGAAGAACTGGCCAATATGAACCTGCTGGTCGAAGATTGGGGCGGTAAATATCAGTCACAGGAAATTTCAGCCAAAACAGGATTAAATGTCGACGTTTTGCTTGACAAAGTATTGCTTGAAGCCGAATTACTTGACTTAAAAGCTGATCCTACCAAGAAAGCTATTGGTACTATTATTGAATCTGCACTGGATAAAGGGCGTGGTTATACATCAACCGTTCTGGTTGCGGCTGGAACATTGAAAGTCGGTGATGTCTTACTTGCCGGAAATTATACAGGCCATGTCAAAGCCATGTATAATGAAAGGAATAACCGTATTGAAGAAGCAGGGCCATCAACTCCGGCATTGGTACTTGGTTTGGACGGTGCACCTCAGGCAGGTGACAAATTTAACGTGATGGATTCGTTCAAGGAAGCAAAGGAAATTGCTAACCGTCGAAATCTGTTGCAACGTGAACAGGGACTCAGGACCCAAAAACATATCACATTGGATGAAATTGGCCGCCGTATAGCAATAGGCAATTTCAAAGAAATCAATGTTATTGTTAAGGGTGATGTAGATGGTTCAGTAGAAGCTTTGAGTGATTCATTAATCAAACTTTCCACACCGGAAATTCAGATTAATGTCATCCATAAAGCTGTTGGACAAATTTCAGAATCGGATGTTCTGCTGGCAGCTGCTTCCAATGCAATTATCATTGGTTTCCAGGTAAGGCCTTCATTTAGTGCCAAAAAGATAGCTGAAAAAGAAGAAATTGATATCCGGCTTTATTCCATCATTTACGATGCCATCAACGACCTGAAAGATGCTATGGAAGGTATGCTTTCGCCTGAAATCAAAGAAGAAATTGCAGCTACCCTCGATGTCAAAGAGGTATTCAATATTACCAAGGTTGGAACCGTTGCCGGTTGTATGGTAAAAGAAGGCAAAATTACAAGAAGTACAAAGGTCAGGATTATCCGCGACGGAATTGTTGTACACTCCGGTGCTCTTGGATCACTGAAACGGTTTAAGGATGATGCCAAAGAAGTGGTCAGTGGACAGGATTGCGGTCTTAATATCGTTAATTTCAACGACATTAAAGTAGGAGATGTGATTGAAGGTTACAGGGAAATTGAAATTAAAAAGAAACTAAAGTAATAAGAAGCTAACTTCTTATTACTTGGGTTTATTTTTCTTATTTGGCGATTAATTTCTGATAATCATCTGCACTTAACAGTTCCTTAGTTTCTTCAGGATTTTCAATAGAAATCTTGATCATCCAACCTTCTCCGTAAGGATCTTTATTTACTGCTTCAGGAGTAGATTCAAGGGCTTCATTTACTTCCAATACCTGGCCTGAAACAGGCATGTAAAGGTCTGATACCGTCTTAACGGCTTCGACTGTTCCAAAGGATTCGCCTTTTTTAAGGGTTTCTCCCTTTGTTTCAATTTCAACATAAACCACATCGCCCAATTCGCCCTGAGCAAAATCAGTGATGCCTACTATGCCGGTATTCCCTTCAACTCTAAGCCATTCATGGTCTTTTGTAAATTTTAAATCTTGAGGTAAATTCATAAATATTATTTTTTATTGTTAATAATCTTAAAAATTATTCAAAAATACTATTTTTTAAGAAACATCATTTAAGGGCTTCTTTAAATTTATTTATTGCGTGAGGGAGAATTTAATACTGAATCCAATATTTGAATTTGAAGTCGGGTAAGTTTCTGATACATAAGGCTTATTCTGATTGTACTCGTAATAGAATTGCAGGGTGAGGTTATTGCTGAGTGCATAATTGGCCGAAAATTTTAACCCCAATGATTGTTGGCCTGAAGTGGCTTCATCAAGATTCTCCTCCATCTTACGAATAATCGCGATATCCTGCCGTAACGAAAAATCAGCATTGAGTACCAGGTCACTTTTTATTGCTTTCTGCCCGCTGGCTGACTTAAAAATCAACTGTACCTGATTGAAACGATATCCTGCGCCAACAACATATTCATTGCTGCGGGTTTCAGTAAGCTGGTTGTTTGCGAAACTCATATTAAGGTTACGGGTACGTTTGAATTCCACATTGGTCATCAGGTTGTTTTTCCATGTCATATCCACGCTGAGAAGCGGGCTAAACATCTCAGTTATTGAAACCGACGCAATATCATATTGGGGAATATAATTGCCCTGAGCATCTATGGTACTTTTCCCGGCAGCATCTATCCCAAAATCCGAATTTGAAGTGAACGATCCCACATTATAAGTTGACCGGTAGGCATGCCGCAGGCTTACGGTACGGACCAGATTTTGCAAAATGCTGAGTTTCGACAAACCATCGTAGGTGAAACTCCAGTTGGGCATCATGCTTAAAACCGAAGGCATTGAGCTAAGGCTAATCCTTTCAGGGCTTTTATTACTGTAAGCAGCCAAAAATGCAGGTATCAATACTTGCTGGGATGTTGATCCATAACCTTTGGGAAAGATACTGTCAGTTGTAACGGTCCCCTGGTTCTGGAATTCAAGCCGTTTGGCAATGATCATCCTGTATTCTTTAAACTTATGAAATATGTTTGAATAATACTGATCTTTTTGTTTTTGTTTTTCAAAAGCTGTCCCTAAGGTAATATAAGACATTGAAAAGTTACCGTTCACCTGCTTCCCCGAGAAAATATATTCCCCTTTGCTGTTTTTATAAAATCCATCCTCATCATAACTGAAGTATTCGCTTTTATTTTCCGTGTAGCTTCTAAAAGCATTGAGGTCTATCCTGAACCCGTCAAAAGGTTCAAAAGTAGTACGGACATTGAGATTGTCGGTGTGCGTCATGGTATAGGGGACATTCAGGAGGGTATCAGTTGTCAACCAGCGGTATTCGTTCCCCGCGTTGTATGCAAAATCCTTATCCTGAACGCCTAAAATAAAAGGCAAACCGGGAGCAAGTCCGGCAGAAGTTTGTTGTGATCCAAAAAGTTTTGAATTAGGCAGGTATCCAGGCAGATAAGTACCTTCCTGTTGCGTGTAGGAAGCCGAAACATTTTTAACTCCCATTAATGCTTTAGCCAGACTGCGGGCCATCATGGCAAACGGGCTGTCGGTCAATTCAACCTCCCCCTCAATTTTTACTTTGACATTCTTATAGGAGCTGTCGGATACAAAAGATATTTTATTCCCGTTTACGATATCAACCTTCCCTTTTATTTCTTTCCCATCACTGGTATACATTTTCACCTTGACATTTTCAGTGGCCAGGTTATGTATAATCCTTCGCGGCATCTTGGCGGTAAGAAAGATTCCATCTTTTTCATAGTTCACCTTTTTAGTTCGTTTTTTGACCGCCTTGGGATTATATTGGTTGATTTTTTTCAGAAAACCTACCTTATTATAGAGGCTCAACAAGCTCAACTGAGCGTTTAGCTGGCTTTGATTATTGTTTTGAATGGTATTCCCCAGGTTATGATCCACAACAACTTTCCCTACATCCCATTCATAGCTCCCTCCGTAACGGGCTGTTACGGAAACCCAGTTAAATAGAGGGATCTTATTGATGGGCAAAGTATAACCTACGGCAATATCATGGTGATATTGAGTGGTTCGACCAAACTGTTTAATATTGCGCCATACCGAATCTTTCCACTCCTGATACCTAAGCCGGTCGTGAGAATCGACAGCTCCAAGGGGTTCGTCTATTCTGGCCAGATTTGTTGCAGAAAAATCAAGGGTCAGCGAACGGGTGAGGTCGAATTTCAACGTGTAATAACGGTTCCACAGAAAACTTTTATTTACTGTGGAATCAATTTTCAGAAGGGGATTATCTATGTTTCTTAATTTGGTTATTTCATAATCCCGGGTTATGTCGGTTCTGACAGAAACCCTTGAAGGGGTATAGTTAAAGTTAAAATCTTTAATCAGCCTGAAAATAGGTGCATTGAGAAACTTTACCTTGCTAAATGGACTAAAATTTTTAGGCTGGGTATTATAATTGTAGCTCAAAATACCTAAATGTTCTTTTACAATATCATATTCGGTATTGATATTCCTCGCATAAGTTTGAGTATATGAATATGTTGCAGAAAAATTGCCGGGGTCATAGAACTTCGGTTTCACACTGGTTTTATCAACTTTCACATTGGTGAAATTGATGCTCTTTTGAGTGGTATAATCCTGTGAAATATGTTTGATGGAATCTCTTTCATGTCTATTCTTTGCATTGTCCAATGCCACGTTTAAAGGGATGTCCGGATCCATAGGGTTATATTTTGGATTGATCACGGATTGAGAATATCCGATATAAACCGGTATAGACACCTTTGCTTTTTGAGGGAAAAATTTACCCAATTCAAGATTTGAAGAAATATTGTATTGAACATGTTGTTCCTGGCTTCTGGAACTTTCATTCTGATCAATACTTCCAAAACCCGGCTGGCTGATCAAGCCGGATAAAGTAACAGTTCCCAGGTCAGCCAGCTTGGTTGTTGCCCTTGCATTAGCCGCCCATCCCCCATTTTCTTTAAAATCGGTGAGCCTTAATTCGTTGACCCATATTTCGCCAGAGTGTGTCACCCCATTGCCATTGGTTTCTTTAGGATTCCTGATACCGATCAGGATGGTACGGACATTGCTTAAAGTCGGGTTCCCACAAATTCTTACGGTATTTTTCCCATCAGAATATAGATAAGGCGTAGTTGTCGCTACTTTGGCATTGTTCCTGGCCAGTTTGGCTTTTGTAAAAATGTCCAGACTGATATCCATTTCATTTTCCAAGGGCCATACAATACGTCTGGCACTTTCGCTATTGTTGTTGTATCTTCCATAAGGGGTGACCTTCACCGGAACTTCATATTCATAGTAATTATTGCTGTTATCCGTACCCAGCTGTATAAAAACGGTCAAATCGTTATCTTTAAGTATTTCATTGTTAAGCGCTTCGGCATGGACAAACATCTTCAATTTTTTATATTGAAGGAGGTTCAGGCTGCAGGTTTTATATGCTCCGCGAGCATCCCCGTCCTGCAAATTATGAACTTTCAAAACCATTGCCTGCTCATTAAGCTGGGTAACCTGTTGGCTGGTCGGATCAATAACACGGTCAATCCCCGGAGGCAATACATAATTAACAGGCGTTTTGTCAGCGTTTTCTTCAATATTAACCGCGGAAATATCAAATGTCCCGTCTTCAGTCTGGGGTGAGGTCAGGCCCGAGGTGACAGAGTTTAAGGGAAGGGTATATTTGTACCATTCGCCCCTTACCAGATTGAGGGTTGCAAAGCGGAGTACAATTGGTTTTTGAAATCCTTTGAGGAACATACGCATGAAACGAATGGATTCGAAATTCTGAATATTCCCTATAGGTTGACCTTCTTCAATAGGAATACGGAATTGGTACCAGCGTACATTCTTTTTGGTATGATTGGGAAATTCCATTACTGCATCCCGGTAATCCACAACATAATTTTCGCCAATTTTCAAAGAGTTGGGTTCAAGATCAACCTTGTACTGAAAGTAGTTTTCGCTTTCATTCATGGTATTGTCGTTGTTGATATCTTCCCCATCGGGAATGGTAGTGGATATATCCTGGGTACCGGATGAATTTCCTTCTGTATTGTTGTATTTTTTATACCTTTCAAGTATACCCAGATTTTCCTGGTCGTAATCGCTGCCTTTGAAATAATGGAAATCATCATTTGAGGGATCCTTAAGAGCATCCTGCAAAGCTTTTGAGTTTGGGAAAGCCTTACGGATGGCATCAATATAACCCGAAAATTTTGTATCTTCATCCCCATCGCTGATTCCGTCCAAACCTACATCTTGGTATTTACGGGTTGATTCATCGTTGTTGAAAGCATTGACAACACTCTGAAATTTAGGTACTCTTCCCCATACGCTGCTGTTATCAACATATTGTGAAGAATCTCCACTTGTAGGCAGCCCGTTTTCGAACGATTTTCTGGAATCCCTTAAAATATCCTCGGAAATATCACCCAGATTAAAATAGAGTTGTCCGCTGTTGTTGACAGAATCTTCTATGAAGGGGTTCATCATCCAGAATTCGATAAACTGTATGTTGGCCGATTCAAAGTCTACCGTAGGAATAGATCGCATAATACCGCCCCACCGGGTTTGTGGCTTAAGCAAATTCCCATTCTGATCTATTCCGGCAGATATACCATTTTCGCCTTTGACATCGAAATTGTAGGGCCCTTTTTCAGTGGGATAAAAGGCCAAATTCAAGATGGAAAGCAAAGGAGGAATGTTATTTGCGTATTCTTTATTTGGAAAAAGTTGATTTTCATAAACCTGGGCCACAAACGGATCTGACTGGAAGTCAGGATTATTCTTGATATTTGCCGGGGTCGATGATGAGTTATTCAGGAATAAAGGGTCAATGTTATACCAGGCAACCCGTGCACGGTTCATTCCATATTTAAGGTCGTTATTCAGGGATCCTTCGGGGAACATGAAATTTTGTTTTTGAGGCGTGCTTGCCAGAAACCATGAGCTTAATGATTTAAGGTCAATTGAGGTCTCGCTGCTTTCAAAATCGTCGATATAGGAAGTTCCGCTTTGTCCAATGGCTTTATTGTGCCCGGGAATAAGCTGCGCAAATTCGGCCTCCAGATTAATCGCTGATGTTTCTTTTGTTTGAATAAGGGGCAATTTATCAATCAGGGTAGTAAGGAATTGCGACTGGGTATTGTAGGAACCGGTGAGCCCCCACATGGTATTTGATATGGGTTCCTCACCAATGTTGACTTTCTGGGTCAATGGTTTTTCGTTCAAATAGAGCAGGGTCGCCCCCAGCTTGAAATTGTCCGATACCTTATAATCCAGGTGGGTCCCCAGCAATGTCTTGGTCTGAATACTGAAAAGGGCATTGTTCTCCAGCGAAACATTTATGGAAGTTCCCGAGGATATTAATCCCTGGTTAATAATTTTCACCCTTCCAAGGGTATAATCAACGGTATAATCAATGCCTTCTGTAAGCTTGACCCCTCCTGCAGTTACAGTTACCGAACCCTGAGGTATATTCATGGCATTCAGGTTGATCTCCGAACTGGATGAAGCCTGATAACTCCCGGTAAGTTTGAATTTGTCTTTTTCAGTCAACAGCTTGGCTTTGGTTAGCGTTGAATCGTAAAGTTCCTGAAAGACATATTTTTTTGCAATAGGATCGTTCCTCCAGGAACCTGGCGAGCCACCTGTGATGCTATCCCCTAAAACTGAACCAAAAGGTTCAAGGACAGGAAAAATGACCCTTCCGCTGGATGCTTTGATAGTAACTCCGTCTACAAAGTCGAATGCACCGTCAGGATAAGGATCTCCCTGAGAATTCAGTTTATCAAGGCCAAGCACTTTCAATAAGATATGCCCTTTTATTTTACCTGCCGAAATATAGTTTACAGATTGACCGGTCTGATCATCCTGATAAAGAACATTAAGTTGAAAATTTTTACTGTTCACCTGGTATGCACCCAGTGAGTAAATATTTTTCATCATCAAATTCCAGGTGGGTTTAAAAAGCGGAGTCAGGTTGGTGCCTTTTATCAGTTTCAAGGCCAATACGTTAGGAGCTGCAACATCCGTAGATAATTCTCCTACTTTATAAGTTTTCCCATCCACTTCGTACTCATAAGCCACAGCGAGCACTTCGTCGGTATTTAGTGCAGAATTTAAAGAAATATATCCTAAATTGGTATTTACTTCATATTCGGAAGACGATAATTTCCTGGCATTTTCAATTTTTTCGTAATCCTGTCCGGAAATAAAATTGTAGGAAGAAAGGGGCTCAAGGGAAGAATAAACCTGTTCGATTTTTCTGATCTGGTAACGGGTTGAATCGGTAATGGTTTTGTACATATTATTGGCCCCATTTCGAGGATATTCGCCAGCTTCTGGAACTTTAGCAAATTCCGGAACCTTATTGTAAACATCAGGCTCGCCCAAATCGACAAAAGCAGCTATATGCCTGGAATTGGTATAAATAGCTGTTTTATTGGTAACCCAAACTTCTATCCGGGTTATGTGGGTTTTGGAATCAATAGCATTGGGATTTTTTAATGCTTCATTGTAATGATTGCGAAAGTATTCGGAAAGGAAAAAATGCCGGTTGGCCTCATATTGATCTGCAGAAATTGAAAAGGTATTGGTTTGAGCCCCTCCCTTGGTCTGAATCTGAGTGGTCTGTCCTTTTTGCTGCGACAACACCGTTGTAACCGTCAGTTTCCCAAATTGCATTTCTGTCTTCAGGCCAAATAAGCTCTGGCTTCCGGTGATTAAGGTCCCTGAAAGCGGGAGTGTGACATTTCCAGCTTCCACTTTTTTTAAGATTTCATCTTCCTTGCCCGAATATTCCAGTTTTGTTTTGTTTTCGAAATCAAAGGTAGCCTCGGTGTTATAATTAAAACCCAATTTGACTTTATCGCCAATGGAACCGTTCACATTCATTTGTATTTTCTGTTGAAAATCAAAGGTGGTGGTTCTTCTGAGGTTTTCCTGGATAAAGGGATTATCAGTTTTGTTCGTTTTAATTCCGAAAATAAGTTCAGCGTTACCCTGTGGAACAATATTGATCACATTGGAACCGAAAATATTATCTAATGCTTCGCCACCCAGGTTTATTTTCGGAAGAAATGATTGAGATGCGGTATTCCCTGCAGCCTTTTCGTGCCAATAATTACGCAGGCTTTGTTTAAACTGGTAATCCTGGTATTCCTTTGCACTCATTGAACTGGGCAAACGGTAATCCAACTTGCCCATTTTTTTTTCGATGAGGTATTCGTTGAAACCCGGGAGATACTCCACCACAGGTTTAACGTTGGAAGGGTCTTTCAGATAAAGCGGGGAAGCATTCCGTTCAGGAGCTGAAATATTCTCCTGATCCTTAAAGGGATAAGGTAATTTACCTGCTTTGGCCTTTTTGGTTGTATCGGAACGCGTAGTATCCTGTGCAAATCTTTGAGTAATTGGATTAAAGGGGTGTTCAGATGCCACTGCTTTGGTAAGTACTAATCCCAAAATAGCACAAACTGCAACAATAACTAAATATTTTAGTAAATTCCTGTTCAAATGTAGAAAAGATTTCGCTATAAGATTTTAAGAGCTTTTTTAATTAACTCTTCTACTGTCAGATTATTATTTTCAGAAAGGATTTTATCTAAAGCCTTTTCAGCCACATTTTTTGCAAAACCCAACATCACCATAGCAGATAACGATTCTTCCTTTATTGTATTGTTGTGAGTCTGTACTTTCTCTCCAAATTTAAAATCTTTGCCTAATTTATCTTTCAAATCAATAATGACCCTTTGGGCTGTTTTTAATCCGATACCCTTAACGCTTTTAATCAGGTTTACATTTTCGCTGGCAATTGCATTCTGAATTTCGGAGGTTGAAAGTGACGAAAGTATCATGCGTGCAGTGTTTGCACCTATCCCTGATACTGAAATCAACAACCGGAATATTTCCCTTTCTTTTTTATCTGAGAAACCATACAAAAGTATGGCATCTTCACGAACTACCTGATGAAGGTATAACCTTGCGGCTTTTTGTTCCTCAAGTTGAGCGTAGGTCGAAAGAGAAATATTTATGAAATATGCAATTCCACCTGTTTGAATAACAGCGAACGCAGGATTTAATTCAATCAGGTTTCCCTCAATAAATTCGTACATCTATGATATTATTCATGTTAATTAATCCTGACTAAGATACAAAAAAATAGAAAATCTAAATTTTAACCCCGGATTGAAATTTTCTTTTAAAAATTTATTGAAGATCTGATGTTTCTCGATAATTTTCAAAGAAAACCGGATTAAATATTAGAGATATCATAGTCTTTCATAGGATTACCGGTAAGTTCCTTATAACGATGACGATTATTGAAGATATCGCAAGCCAGGTATAATGCATGACTAAACGAAAGGAATGATGCTTCGTTTTTGCCGGCTATATCGTAGGCAGTTCCGTGCGCAGGCGATGTCCGGATAATGGGCAAACCGGCAGTATAATTTACTCCATCTTCGAAAGTAAGGGACTTGAAAGCAATTAAACCCTGATCGTGGTACATGGCCAGAATGGCGTCAAAATTTCTGTAATCGCCAGAACCAAAGAAACCGTCAGCTGGGAACGGGCCGAAAACAGCCATATTACTTTCTTTGGCTTTTTCAATGGCGGGGATAATGATTCGTTTCTCTTCATCACCGATAACACCTTGGTCGCCAGCATGAGGATTTAATCCCAATACGGCAATCCTGGGTTTGCGAATGGCAAAATCCACAATTAGCGAGTTGTTCAGAATATTCAGTTTTTTCAAAATATTTTCTTCGGTGATGCAGGAAGGTACTTTCGATATGGGAACATGGCCGGTGACCACTCCTACTTTAAGCAATTCACTGACCATCAGCATTAAAACCTCATCTGCTCCAAACATCGATTGAAGATACTCGGTATGCCCGGGAAAAGAGAAATTTTTAGACTGAATGTTAAATTTATTGATGGGACAGGTTACAACAACATCTATTTTGTTGTTTTTCAAATCCTGTACAGCAGCCTGGAGGGCCTGGGCTGAAGCTTCACCCGCCATCTGGGTTGATTTGCCTAATTCTACCCTTATATTTTCGTCAGAACAATTGAGGATGTTCACTCTTCTGGGATTGGCTTCGTCGGCATTTTTTATGTTGTTCAGACTAAAATTCTCAATATCTAAGGCTTTACGGTGATAAGCGGCTACTTTGGGCGAACCGTAAATGATAGGGGTACAAAAATCAAGAATTTTTGTATCCATCAGGGTTTTGAAAATCACTTCATATCCAATTCCGTTGATGTCGCCGTGGGTAATACCTAGTCTTATTTTTGAATCTTTCATATATAAATAGTTAATTGTTCAATGTTGATGAAATTTAAGCCGGCAGTTTTGTCTATGTGTCTTATTTACTGCATCTTACAAGCTTGCTTTCCATAATTTTTCAATAAATTTTCCTGCTTTTTCAGACAATTTGATCCCTGAATTTAAGCAAAAAATTAAAGCAAAAACAGAATTTTGTTTGCCTACACAAAACCGTAATGACAAAAATAATAAAAATATGTCAGGCTGGGCTGATTAGTATACAAATATAGCCGGCTCATTTATTTGTAGTTTTTAGGAATGCCTCTCAAAACCAAATCGTACGATTGGTCAATCCATTGGCAGATTAATTTGTCAGGAAGGCTTCCATCAATATTTACGGTATTCCAGTATTTTTTGTTCATGTGATAGCCGGGCAAAACAGAGGGGTATTGTTCTCTGAGTTCAATTGCAAGTTCAGGGTCGCATTTGATGTTAATGCTGAGTGGAGGTTCGAGATCAGTAAGGAGGAACATTTTGTTCTTCACTTTAAAAACCAGTGTGGTTTGGTCGAAAGGGAAGCATTCTGTGACTCCGGGTTTGGAAATACAATAGTCTCTAAGTGTTTCAATATTCATTTTACTGTGAATTAGCGGACAGAAGGATAAAAAGCATCCTGAATATGTTCAATTCTATAGGACTTTTCATAAAAAATAACAGAAACGATATCAAAGCGGGACTCATACTGAATATCGTATTTCGAAATATAGGCATTGGCAGCTTCAACGATAAATCTTTGTTTCTTACGGGTAACTGCTTCGCTTGGCGTGTCGAAATCAGGGCTTTTCCGCGTTTTTACTTCAACAAAAACGACCATATTGTCTTTGGCAGCCACGATATCCAATTCCTTATGGATATATTGCCAGTTGCGGTGCAAAATTTTATAGCCTTTTTTTACCAGCATTGCGGCGGCAATTTCTTCGCCCTTGTCGCCCGTATCCATACTTTCAGACATCTGTAAAAGAATTAAGCTTTTCTACTGGTACTTTTTAAACAGGTGATGTTCAGCCTGTTTTATAATTCAATTTACAAATTATTTTAAATTTTTGTAGTACTATTAGAAACTTTCCTGCAAATTTCATAAAAACTGCTTTAAACATGCAGTTAACAGAGGAATTTAAAAACTTAATACAGATCCGGTTGAATTTACTTCAAGGCTTACTTCCCTTCCCATAATCATGGCCTGGTTATCATCTATATGTCCGGCCGGGAAACCAAAAGCTACCGGGTATTTATAATCTTTTACCACATCAGCCACAATTTCTTCAGCCGTCTTGCCAAATGGGACGGCGTTGTCATGCATTTCGCTCATTCCTCCGATAACAAGGCCCGCCAGTTGGTCCAGTTTATGCCCCAGTCTGAAATTCATCATCATCCGGTCGATATGGTAAAGATATTCGTCCAAATCTTCGATGAAAAGAATTTTGCCCCTTGTATCAATATCATAATCTGTTCCGCAAAGACTGTAAAGCACAGAGAGATTACCGCCCAAAAGTGTACCTTTACAACTGCCCTGATGGTTTAAAGGATGCGGGTTGAAGGCATACCCCGGATTCTTACCGAAAAGCACCTCTTTTACACTATTAACATAAGGATTAATGCTGCCTTCAACATAAAACTTAATAGGCATCAGGGCATGGATGGTCTCAACATTATATTTACGGTTGACCAACGAATGTAAGGCGGTGATGTCGCTGTATCCAACAATCCATTTGGGATGAGAAAGGAATTTCACAAAGTTTAAAAGAGGAAGCACCCGGACTGTCCCATATCCCCCCCGTGCACAAACGATAGCTGCAATACTTTCGTCATCGAGCATAGCTTGCAGGTCGGAAGCACGTTCTTCATCGGTACCGGCAAACTGGTTGTTCTGTGAATGTACATGCGGACCAGCCACAACCTCTAATCCCCAGGATTCAAATAACTTTACGGCAGGTGCCAGTTCTTCTTCAGTTACCCACCGTGCAGGAGCTACAATTCCAACTTTATCCCCGGCTTGTAAAAATCTTGGCCTGATCATTTAATGAGTTCCTGAATTTCATCCATAATTTTATGTGCAAGTGCATCGGCCTTTTCCAAGGTATCACTTTCCGAATATATCCTAATGATAGGTTCAGTATTTGATTTGCGAAGGTGTACCCATTGCTTTTCAAATTCTATTTTCACGCCATCGATATCATTAACAGGATAATCTTTATATTTCTCTTTCATGGCAGCCAATACCTTATCCACGTCTATTCCGGGAGTAAGCTGTATCTTGTTTTTCGAAATGGAATATTCAGGATAGGTTGCCCTGAGCTGGGAACATGTCATTTGTGACTTTGCCAGGTGAGTAAGGAAAAGAGCAATTCCTACCAGTGCATCCCGGCCATAATGAATTTCTGGATAAATAACTCCACCGTTGCCTTCACCGCCAATAACCGCATTATGCTCTTTCATGGCTGTAACCACGTTGACTTCGCCAACTGCAGCAGAGAAATATTGGCCTCCATGATTTTCGGTTATATCACGCAGCGCACGGGTACTTGACAGATTTGAAACAGTGTTTCCTTTTTGATTTTTCAATACATAATCGGCTACAGAAACCAAAGTATATTCTTCTCCGAACATGCTGCCGTCTTCCTTAATAATGGCAAGGCGATCCACATCAGGATCAACAACAAAACCAACATCAATCTTATTTTCGGAAGCCACTTTTGCGATGCCCTTCAGATTTTCAGGGATAGGCTCGGGATTATGAGCAAAATGCCCCGAAGGGTCACAGTTCAGGCAAATAATTTTTTTGACCCCAAGCTGTTTTAGCAATTCCGGTATAACAATTCCACCAACTGAATTGACACAATCGATAACAACTTTAAATTTTGCCTTTTTAATTGCCTTCTTATGTACCAAAGGTAAATCCAGTACTTTCTGAATATGAATCTGGGTATAATCTTTTTGTTCTACTTTACCGAGTTTGTCGACAGTTGCAAAATCAAAGTCCTGTTTTTCAGCAAGCGACAGTACTTCTTTGCCTTCCTTGTCGGAGAGGAATTCACCTTTAGAACCAAGCAACTTCAAGGCATTCCATTGTACGGGATTATGACTTGCGGTGAGGATCAATCCACCATCTGCCTTTTCGCCGGTAACAGCAATCTCGGTGGTTGGGGTGGTAGCCAGCCCAATGTGCACAACATCAGCTCCCATGCCTATAAGCGTACCAATCACCATTTTTTCGACCATTTCGCCCGAAATTCTTGCATCACGGCCAACCACAACTTTAATTTTCTCCTTTTTTGCGTTTTGCCTGGTCCATGAAGCAAAGGCAGAAGTAAATTTGACAATGTCAATAGGACTAAGGCCTTCACCTGCTTTCCCGCCGATTGTGCCCCTTATTCCTGAGATGGATTTAATCAGTGTCATACTTAATTTATTTACTTAATGTAATTCCTGATGCAAAAATAAAGGAATATTTTAAACAAAGAATATTATTATGAAATCAGGAGGGAGAGAATTTTAAGTCATGAAACAAATAAAAATCACCTGACTGCAGCCATATTAACTGTTGCCAGGTGATTTTATAAACAAAAACTAACTAATATATCGTTGTACTTCCGTTTGACTGATAAACGTAATTGATTTTAAAGTACCTTGGAGTTTCGGTTTGAGTGGGATTTGCCGGAGCATTTTTATAGTAGCTGAGAATTTCAAACTTTGCATATTTTTTGTCAGCAGTCCTGACTACAAAAACTTTCCCGGGAATGGGTAAAATGACGTGTGGATTCGTTGGATTTTCACCGGTGTAGGTATACCAGCCATTTCCAGATCCGGTGGGTATGGCAAATCCAGTGCTGCTATCTTCAGCATATCCGGTTGTATCAGCTGTTGTTACAGCATCAAAAAGAGCGTCTTTGACAACTACTCCTGCTTCCCCGGGTCCGCTGATCCCACTGTTCAGAATAACTGATGTAGAGCGAAAACCTATATCCCACTTTGCAGTAGCTGAATCGCTGATTGAAACGGTTGCTCCTGTCTTAAAAGAAAATAAGGTATAGTGTCCGTTTAATCCGCTGGCATCAATATTGCTTACGGTTTTTACTTCCAGCGTTCCGTTACCCGAATTGTCGTCTTTTTTATTGCTGCAGGCACCAAAAATAAAAGTCATTAAAGTCAGGGCTAAAAAAAATCTACTTTTCATGTTGAAAAAAATTAATGTTAAAAAAGTGAATAAAAAAGTGAAGCATAAAACAACCTTCCTGCAATACCGGCTGCATGTTGAGCATCGGTGAAGTTGGTCAGGTCATTACAGCCCACCTGTATAGTTAAATGTTTGTTTAATTTCTGTGAAGCCGACAGGTTAATCAGTGCATAACCTTTGGCATATTCAGAACTTACATCCAGTATGCCATTGCCATTATTATCGGCAAAACCATAACGGCCTTTATAGATTAGCCGGGCGGAAAGTGAAGTTCCTGATTTAAAATTATCGTAACTTATTTTTAAGTTCCAGCTATTTTTAGAGCGGTTAAACAGGCCCCCGTAGTCAGACATTTTCACTTTTTCTGTTTTTTGGCTTTGGGGATTCCGCCGGAATACTTC
>JAUZOH010000015.1 GCA_030706565.1 Bacteroidota bacterium
CAATTAGGAGCGAAAAAAAAACAATAACTATATAGTCTATTCCAGTCATTTAGATAATTATCAAGTTAAGTTTTAGAATTTGATGATATAATTTTAATAATGTAAGTTAAAGATGTATAAAATCACACTTAGATTAATTTCAGAAACGTTTTCGGAAACGTTTTTATTCTTCGGAAACATTTCCGATTACAGGAATAGAAACGTTTAAAATTAGCCCCATAAGTTCTATAACAAAGTTTGACAAAAACAAATGGAACAAACAAAGAGAGATACAATGCCATATAAATTTATTTGTTTCTAAAAGCTGACAAATTCAATTAATTAAAAAATGGGTCGGATTTCATTTAGAAATCCGACTCGAGAAAACTTTTCTGGATTTAGCGATATACTAATCAGAAATTACAACTTTTTGATCACAAAAGCATTTTTAAATTGAACAACTGAAATAGCTTTGTCCTTATTGACGCCCTTAACAGAAGTTGTATCAATAGCAATGGGTAAAAACATGTTCGCCAATTTTAGTTTAGCAAACTTGCTTTTGCTAACCACAAGATTAACATTGCCAACCAGTTTACCCGCTTCAATTTTTACATCAGGAGTAAATTGATAACAGCTTGCCGGCAAAATCTTGGCATTTTTATAGGCCAATACCAAACTCGACTTTTGTACATCCGGTACATTCGGGTCGTTTGCCTGCTGAATAAGCGAATAAAGGTATACTGAATCAATCATTACCTTTAAATCTACTTCCGGATAAGTCGCCGATAAACCGCTCTGGTAAACTCCGACACTTAGGAAAGTAGTATCTTTCAGGTTATTGTATAAAGTGTCAGTTCCATAAACAGTTAATGTGTCTGTGAAAGTTACTGTCATGTTACTTCTCGACATGAGAATATATGAGTTGCCTATGTTTTCTTCGATCGCTGGTTCACACGATATGAACATTGAGGCGAGAAAAAACATGATACTTCCAAATATAATGAGCTTTTTCATTCTGATAATTTTAAAATTACATTGATTAATTCCAACCCGGATTTTGCTCTATATTTCCGCCACCTTTTATTATTTCAGATTGTGGAATAGGATAAAAATACATATTGGGTGTAAAAATACGTTTCTCCAAATCGAAAGGAACATAAGTGAAAGTTCCATCTGTCTTTTTTGTAATATTTACCCCCCGAATGGTTGCACCAAGAGTACTTTCGCCAATCATCCAGCGACGGACATCCCAAAATCGCTGATCCTCAAAAGCAAGTTCAATTCGTCGTTCGTTGCGAATTTTAGCTCTCAAATCTTCTTTTGTTATGGTTGATGGAATAGCCGGCATGCCAACTCCTGCCCTCGTACGAACTGAATTCACGGCCTGTAATGCTGAAATCTTAAAAGTGTCAACCACGCCAGGGCCAAAAACTTCGTTCATTGCTTCAGAATAATTCAGGTAAATTTCTGAAAGACGGAAGAAAATCCATTGTTTAGCACTGGTTTGCCCAATGGTCAGATTCAACGATTCATCTACATATTTTTTCAAGTAATAACCGGTTTTTGAAGCATGATAAATGGGCTTACCGTTTGCACCACCTTCCCACAACTGCACATTGGTTGCTTTCCAAATCGAGTTGTTCACAATGATAGTCATCTGCAGGCGCGGATCGCGGTTGTTGTATGGATTAGCGGCATGAACCGGATTGTTCCAGTCGAAAGGTTCACCCGTCTTCATTTCGTATGCATCAATAAGATTTTGCGATGGACATGTTCCGGTTTTACCCGATTGATATCCGATCGGATAATTTAGGGTTTCGAAAGTATTGCTGGCCGGATAACGGCGTTCGAAAATAACCTCGTTACTGCGAAGTGTTTTCAGAAGGAAAAGTGCCGGGTAGGTCGACTGAAAGCTATATGGAACAAGGGGCATCATGTCCAGAACTGCCTTATTGGCCGAAGCGGCACGTATCCAACGTTCAGTTCTTTTGTTATCTGTATAGCCAATCAGAGGATTGGTGTTACCGGCCTGATTGTATAAGTCGCTTGCAGCATAAAGCAGAGTACGCGCTTTTAGTGCCAGAGCAGCACCTTTGGTAGGTATACCCCAGTCGGTATTGGCCACATCACTCTGTTTTACAGGTAAATATTTAGCTGCCGAATCGCAAAGAGCGACAATATTTTCAACATTCTCGGCAAACGAATTGCGTTTAATTGAACGTAAGTAAGCATAATCATTAACAATATCGAACTTGCGGTCAACAATTGGCACACCTCCATACCTTTTGAGCAATTCGAAATAGAAAAATGCCCTCAGAAATTTAGCTTCAGCCCTCCACATCTTCAGCTTTATAACACGAGCTGAATAGGATACCGGGTCGGTATTTTTATATTCCGAAAAAGTAATGGTATCCGATCCCTGCATGAAATCAAAAGTTTTCCGGATTCCCTTGTAATTAGTTGCCCAAACATTATCCGGATTGGAATACATGTTCCAGTTGCCACTGTTGAAATTCTGGATATTTTCAGTTTCTCCAACCTCTTCTGCCTCGTCAGTGGCGCAAGCCCGCCAGGAATTTCCTATGGTGTTATAACCGCCCGGAAGATAATTAAACATGTCATTGCGCAACTTGGTCAGGTTGCTATAATTGGAAAACACATCTTCCTCTGTTGTTAGCGACAGCGCTTCCGGCTCAAGAAAATTACATGCACTTATCAGTACAATAATGGATGCGCCTATCAGTAATTTATATAGATTTTTCATATTACTTAGTTTTCAATGTTAGAATTGTACTTTCAATCCGATATTGTAAGATTTCATAGCCGGATAACCGCTGACATTTTCCGGATCAGAATATTTAAAATGGTCAAGTATCAATAAGTTCATTCCTCTCAGGAAGATCCGGGCCATGCTGGGTTTAATTTTACCAAACATTTTTTCCGGAAGATTGTATCCCAATTCGAGTGACCTCAGCTTTAGAAAATCGCCATTCCGATACCAGAATGATGAATTTCGGTAGTTGTTGGCATTGTCCATGGTTGACAAGCGCGGATATTGAGCATGGTCTTTGTTCTCAGCCGTCCAGGGTTCAGTCACAAAAGTTGAAATCTTTTGGGTAGAGCGCAACGGAAAGAACAGGTCTGGATAGCTGGCCAGGTTAATGTAGCGATCGACCTGAGCCTGAAGCATGGCCTGAACGTCAAAACCTTTGTAATTGAATCCAAGCTCGAACCCAAATTCCAGAGTCGGAACAGATCCATTGCAAATCGGGCCGTTATCGTAGTCGTTAATGACACCATCGTTGTTGCGGTCTTTGTATTTAATATCACCAGGTTGTACTGGGCCAAACTGCTGAACGGGACTCTTTGCGATATCGTCGGCTGATTCGAAGAAACCGATTGCCTGCAAACCATACGAATAATAAACCGGATGACCTGTCCGGTAGTAGTATTCACTTCCGGGCGGAACAACCTCCTCTTCCATAGAAACAACCTTATCTTTTATGTAGCTCATATTCAGCCTGGTAAAGAAACCCGCATTTTTAAACTGTTTATTCCAAAGCAACGAAGCTTCAATACCTTGATTTCTGACTTTGCCTTTGTTAATGCTGGGCAATGTTCCTCCAAATAATGCAGGAACAGTGGTTGACTGCGAAGTCAGGATATCTTTGCGATTCTGTAAAAAGACCGAAACCGTAAAATCTAACTCGTTTAATAAACGACCATCAAAACCGACTTCATACTGGTATGATTTTTCGAATGTCAAATCAGGATTCGAAATGGTACTTTCAGTAATTCCGCTAACTCCCGCATTGCTACTACCGAAATAATAGGTTCCGGAACCTACGTACAATTGCCGGAATCCAAACCGGGTTTCAACCTTACTGGTTCCAACAACACCAGCAGAAGCCCTCATCTTCAGGTAATTCAAAACAGAATTATTCTTCAAAAATCCTTCTTCAGAAAGAATCCAGGCAGCCGAAATAGCCGGGAACAACCCGAAGCGTTTGCCTTTGGCAAAAGCCTCTGAACCACTGTATGATGCAGATAAATCAGCAAAGAAACGATTATCATAACTATACTGTAAGCGTCCGTTAATGTCTTGATTATTATAGGGATTTTCTTTCCCCAAAACCAATCTGCTTTGATTATACATCACTAATAAATTCAGCGCTTGTTTTTCACTGATCTGATGGTTGTATTCGGAATAAACTTCCAGTGTTGTTCTACGGCTCTGTGAATCGCCATAAGGAGAAGTGTATGCTAAATTGGTATTTGCTCCGATAGGTGCACTGTAATCCGGATTACCGGTAACAGAATCTTTGGTTACCTGAAACACGGCAAATGTTTTAGACCATGCATCGCTCACATTGTATTGATTGTCGAAACCCAAACGGGCACCAATTGTTAAACCTTTCAGGTAACGACCTAAATCATACTTTAAATCCAGATCGGACTGAAAAAAGCGGTTGTGAGTGGTGCGGTACCCCCTGCTGTTGATGTAACCCATAGGATTATCGGGAAATGTGGATGTTCCGCCATATAGATTGTCTTTTACATATACCGGAAATAAGTAAGTCGGGTAATCGTACAAACGACTCCAGATGTCGCTTGTTGCCATACGGGGCGAGTTCACATCATTGATCTGCCCTCCAAGATTCAATTTCAAAGTAAGGTCACGAACCAAGTTCACATCAATATTCGACCGGAAGTTGATACGGTCAAGATTCGAGTTGGTGCTATAGCCATCGTTTATTTCAGTATTCTTATAAATTCCAGTGTTACTAATATATCCAAGCGACACGTAATACTGAGCTCCCTTATTTCCTCCCCTCGAACTTACGTTTACCGAAGTGGAAGGGGAAAATTCGCGAATTGCTTCCTTCATCCAATCTACATCAGGATAATAAAGTCGGTTGCCGTTTTCATAACCGGCAATCTGATCGGCACTGTATTGCGCAGGTAGTCCGTCGTTTGCACATGCCTGATTGTACATTTTGACATATTGTGCCGAATTTACAAATTTAGGAAGACGAATGGGCGACTGAAATCCCTGAGTTACATCCACGGTCAGATTCTTTTGGCCTACAATGCCTCTTTTTGTAGTAACCATAATTATACCATTAGCAGCTCTGATACCATAAAGTGCAGTGGCCGAAGCATCTTTCAGTACTGAAATACTTTCAACATCATAAACAGAAACTGAATTTAAGTCACGTTCAAATCCGTCAACCAATATAATTGGAGCCTTTGAGTATCCAAATGTTCCAATACCCCTGACATTAAATCCGGGAGTATCGTAACCCGGCTCACCACCAGCTTGGTCAAGAATCAGTCCGGGTATTTTCCCATATAAAGTGTTGCCCAATGAAAAAACGGTATTCTTTTCAATGTCTTTTCCGCTGATTGAACTAATCGAAGAACTAACACTCCTTTTAGGCATTTTGCCATATAGGACCTGCTGAAAGTCAGATGAGATGTTAATCAGGGTATCACTTTTCGAATTCGCGATTTTAGATGGATTATCCTGCGCTAATGAAGGCGCCCCAACGAGTACAAGTGCCATCACAAAAAGCATGCTGATAAAATATGTTGTTATGAATTTCATTTTCGTTATCTCCTTAAGTTTTATTAGTTATTACCATCCAGGATTTTGAATCAGCCCGTAACCTTTGTTCACCTCGCTATAAGGGAATGGCTCCAGATACCAATGATTGAACCAAGCCCTGTCTTGGTATTTGTATTTGGTGTAGGTATAAGAACCATTCTTTTGTTTGATCACCCGCACATCATAAATTGGACCCATAAATACTTCTCCAATTTTCAGACGTTTTACATCAAAGTAACGGTGGTTTTCAAGGAATAACTCCACACTTCGTTCATTTTCAATAAATTTGCGCAGTTCTGCCTGATTAAGTGATCGAGGCACATTAGGCATACCTGAACGATTCCTGATGGCATCCAAAAGAAGAAAAGCTTCTTCCGTTGGGCCGTTAACTTCGTTCAATGCTTCTGCCTCAATAAGATACAATTCAGCCAGTCGCATGTAGATGCTTAACGGTGTCCAGGGAGCACTTGGAAGTTCATATCCATTCAGGAATTTACGTGGGAAATAGGCAAACTGGGTTTTTGCCATAGTCGGGCCATTGCGTCCGTTAGTCACACTGGCATCAACACCATCATAAATTTCAAGATTATATGTCGGGGGTGTGGTAATCCATAAACATCCGTTGTATGCAATTGACTGTTGAAAACGGGGATCAAGATTCTTATAGGGGTAAGTTGGATCGTTCGGTGGAGTTGTGATCGTTTTGCTCCAATCAACATTGGATCCGTCGGTGTTCTGATATTTTTCAACCTGATTCTGTGTTGGTTCGGTTGGCGAATATCCACCCACATTGGTGCCGCGTCCTGTCCAGTAAAGCTTATCAATATTGATGCCCTGGTAAGTGCCAAATATCACTTCCGTATTGCCAAACTTCGGACGGTCTTCGCAGGCAACTTTATAATTTTTATTGATTCCAAAGCTGGTAACAAGGCCATATCCATTTGATTCACAGTATTTTATTGCTTCCTTTGCTGCATCTGCAGCTTGCTGCCACCTATTTTTATCATACCCCATGAAGCAAATCAGTTTGTTATTTGCGCCAAAGTCCATGTATGGACGATCGCTGTTAAAAAGCGGACTGGCAGCATAAAGCATGGTTTTTGCCTTTAATCCATATGCAAAGGCTTTGGTTAAACGTCCAAACTCCTTTTCGTCAGGAACCTTTGCAGGGAAATAGGGATTGGCAATGGCCTGATCGCATAGTTTAATGATGTAGTTATATACTGAATCCAATGGAGAACGAACAATCGCATATTCGCTGCCTTCGTTTAAAGATTTCCTTACAATAGGTACGCCTCCGTAACGGATAAACATTTCAAAATACTCCAAGGCTATCATTGTAAGACATTCACCTTTAATTCGTTCCTTAACCTCTGTGGTGGCATCAGGAACACGATCAATATTTGCATTCAGGATGAACGCTTTACGAATGGTTTTCCAATGGTTGTCATAGATATCTTCACCACTTTGGCCATTAACTGTGAACCATGACGAAGTCACACTTCCGGCATATACCCGGTTTGCTGTATAACCATTTTGTGCGGTAAAACAGATCGCTTCATCGGTAATATCAGCAACCGAAGAGTTATTAAGTTTGCCATTGTGTGCCGTGGCCAGCGCTTTGCCTTCGTATTGGTAAAGATCGAAAACCAACTTTTCAGCATTCTGGTATTTCGAAAAAACCGAATCTATATTGAATGATGTCTGTGGAGGCATCTCCAGAAAGTCGCTGCATGATGTGAAGCCTCCTAACAAAAGAGCCATCACAATTACAGTTATTAAAACTATATTTTTTTTCATGTCCGTAATGATTAAATTTTAAAACTGAATGCTACCACCAATATTAAATACCTTTAGCTGAGGATATTTCATCGACTGTGATGCCTCACCTTCAGGATCCAGGAATTTAAGTTTATCCCAGGTAAACAGATTCTGGCCACTCAGGAAAAGTCGCAAGGAGCTAATGCCAACTCGCTTAATAGCCGCATTCTGGAATTTATATCCGAATTCAAGATTTCTTAACCTTAAATATGACGCATCTTTTATCCATAAGGATGAGTTGAAATAGTTGCTCATATCGGCATAATTCAAGGTCAAGCGGGGAATTTTAGCGTTTGCATTATTATCTGGACTCCCGGCATACCAACGGTCTTTGATGTAATCCATGGCTGAACCATAGGCGCTAAAGGGAAGCAACATCTCATTCCCGACCGACATACTGAAGTTTCCAGTACCTTGAAATAAAACGCTGAAATCAAAACCCTTCCAGGAGAATCCTCCTGAAAAACCATAGTTGATTTCAGGGAAAGTAGGGTTGGCAATAGCAGTCTGGTCATTTTCATCAACAATTCCATCACCATTGATGTCGGCATATTTGACATCACCCGGGCGCTGATTCTTTGCAAATTGCTGGGGCCATTCATCAATTTCCTTTTGGTTGTTAAAGAAACCAAGGAACTTGTATCCAAAAATTTCACCCACTCTGCGACCGGTGCGGTTCAAATAAGGGTAAGCTACATTAAGAGCTTCATCCTTAAATATGATTTTATTCCGAGCAAACGAATAATTGCCATTTAACCAATAACTTACATTGCCAATCTTGTCGTTCCAGCCCAATTCCAATTCATATCCCTTGTTCTTGACTTTTCCGATATTGTAGGCATCCTGAAGAACAGCGGCCACATGACTTGGTGTTGTATTCCGGGCAGTAAGGATGTTTGAACGGTCTTCAAAAAACACATCAGCATTAAATGACAATTTGTCTTTGAAAAACCGAAGTTCAGTGGCATAATTTTGCTTGTAAGATTTTTCCCAGGTCACATCCGGATTTCCCATTTTCCCTTCGTAGTATCCGGTCTTGCTAACTGCATCTTCGCCAAAGTAGGCACCGCCTCCACTCAGGTATTCACCCGGATAATACATAAAGCGTGAAGTTCCCATTTTATCATTACCAACAGTCCCATACGAAACACGTAATTTCATATATGACAGGATGTTCTCTCCAATAAGGGCCTTTACAAAAGGTTCACTGGTAGCAACCCAACCTGCTGAAATAGCAGGGAACCAGCCAAAGCGGTTTTTTACCGGAAAGTTTTCGGAACCGTTGCGCCCCATGTTGAATTCGAACATATATTTTTGTTTGTAATTGTAGGTAAACCTTGTAACTAAATCCTGGTAACCCAAAGGAATACCGGGATATGATAAACTATGATACCATTGCTTTTTCTGGCTGTAAAGTAACAAAGCGCCAATCTGATGGTCGTTGAAACTACGGTTATACTCCAGACCAGCTTCCATATATATTTTTTTGGCCCGGGTAAAGCTTTCCGACGGATCACTTAAAACACCATCTTCGGCTGCTTTTCTTAAGATCGGATCTAGGACCCCATCGCCATTGATATCGATGCGTTCGGCAGCATAAATTGACGAAGTTTTGGAAAAACTCCGGTTTTGCCCATAATCGCTATCATACGATGCTTTAACCCTGGCCGACAATCCTTTGGTAATAAAATCGAAATTTTGATTCAAGCCAAAGTTTAGATTCATGGAATTGACC
Organism: Bacteroidota bacterium; assembly: GCA_030706565.1. Classification (NCBI taxonomy): domain Bacteria; kingdom Pseudomonadati; phylum Bacteroidota; species Bacteroidota bacterium. Next base: position 9,144 of record JAUZOH010000015.1, read on the forward strand.
ACATATTTGTTAAATCCACCCCGCGTTGCCACTACGGCATTACGACCATTGGCCCGGGCGAGCGTCACCACTTTCCCTTCCCAAACTCCCGGAGTACCATTGGTTGCAGCCGATAAAATACTTGAAAAAATATTTCCATTGGCAGTACTACGAATGGAAGAATAACCAGCTACCGAAATGGAGGCTTTGGTTGTTTTTGAAACATTAAGGTCAATATTTGAACGAAAATTATAGCGATCAAAATGATCATTGTTGCTGTAATCCGAATTAAACTCCTTCCATAATCCCCCTTGATTCAGATAACTCAGCGAGATGTAGTATTTTGCTATCGAAGTACCTCCTGAAATATTTACGTTATGCTGATTTTGAGGTGCATATTTTTTCATCATCAAATTAAACCAGTCTGTGCTTGGATAAAATAACCGATCGCTTCCATCCTGAAACTTCACCAGTTCTTCAGGAGTAAACATTGGAGTCGCTGTCGGGTTATCGTTTAACTGAGCCTCAACCTGAAGCCTGGAAAAATCATAGCCATCAAGAAATTTTGGTAAACGGGTCGGAACCTGTAATGCGAAGTTTCCGTTGTAGCTCACTTTGGCTGGTCCTTCTTTCCCTCTTATTGTAGTAATAAGAATTACACCGTTAGCGCCCCTGATTCCATACACTGCAGTTGAGGAGGCATCTTTAAGTACAGATATAGACTCAATATCGTTCGGTTCAATCTGCGAAAACGGACGTTCTACCCCATCAACTAAAACCAAAGGACTTGCATTTCCATTGTCGAGAGTACCAATACCACGAATACGAAGCGTTGTTTCATCATTACCAGGCTGACCAGTCCGCTGAATCGATAATAATCCGGGAACACGGCCAACCACTGCGCTCGAAAGGTTTGGGAGAGGCGATTTCACCAGATCGGAACCTTTCACGGTAGAAATGGCTCCGGTAACAGTTGCTTTCTTCTGAATTCCATAGCCCACAGCTACAACTTCCTTCAACCCAATCGCATTTTGAACCAGATGAATATTCACCGTTGTCTTATCCGCTATATTGATATCCTGAGTTTGATATCCAATACACGAAACAGAAATCATTTTACTCCCAGATGGAATCAGGATTTTAAAATTACCATTTCCATCGGTAATCGTTCCAATACTAGCACCCTTTACCATAATAGTTGTACCTGGAAGAGGATCGTTATTTTCATCGATAACGGTACCGGAAAAGATCCTTTCCTGTGCATAAAGATTAGTAAGTGATAGAATTAGAAACAGCAATAAGAAGAATTGTTTCATAATTTTAAAGATTAGTTAGGTATATTAGCATAAATCAATTATAAATTGACAAAAACAGAGATGTATTAAAAAATGGGGAAAAGGAAGATTTATACATTCCATTTTTCAGTTTAGTTTTGATTTTTAACAATTGTAATTGAGAATTAACAAATAGAGAACTATATCAAACTATTAATTGTGCGGAAACGTTTCCGGAAACGTTTTAAATTTCCGGAAACGTTTCCGAATTCAATATTTTCTAGGGGAAAAAAAAGGAGAAAAGAAACTAAAAACTTTCTCTCTCCTTTTGTAAATTTGGTTCGCTTAAAACAAATTTACATGGACATAACTACACATATCTTTGGACAATCTGTTTTTGGACAGCTGATCCAACTTATTAATAATCAAATCATCTCATAATCTGCCTGGATAAATGGTTCAGTTCGTTATAATAAGCTTTTTACCACGAAGGATCATTTGATCAGTATGCGTTTTGTTCATTTGCTAAAGACAATGAGTATGCGATTAAAATTCAAATATACTGTGCTCGTATTGCCAATTTAGTGATGACGTTTATCCAAAAGCAACTTAAACGAAAATGGGCTTTCTCAAATTTAGTATGCTTTTATAAAATCTATTTTTCAATTATTTCCATCTGATAAGATTTCAGGAACATCCGGATGTAGACTGGCAAAAAAAACTTATAGACATTGAACAATTGACATTATCTTATGGGGGCTTATTTTTAAAATCATGTTTTTGTGAAATTTCACAAACCTGAATATCAACTTTTTAATATCATAAGGTGACGTTTTTTTCAGTTTTATTGAACAATAGTGTTCCGAAATTAATTTCATTTTTTAATTTTGTCTATTAACCTAACCTTCTTAAAACTGCTAATCATGAAACATGTTACAATAAAAGATGTAGCCAAACGGCTGAACTGTTCGGTATCAACAGTTTCAAGAGCGTTTAACGACAAATACGATATCCGGAAAGACACCCAGGAAATGATTCTGACTGCAGCCAAAGAAATGGGATACTCCCCCAACCCAATAGCTAAAAGTTTACTCAAACAGTGTTCAAATCAGATTGGTGTGGTTGTACCCGAATTTATTAACTCATTCTTTCCTGAAGTGATCATAGGAATTCAGGAAGTTTTTATAAAAAAAGGTTATCAGGTACTGATCCAGCAATCGGGCGAATCACATGTTACAGAACTTGAGAATGTGAAAACCCTCGAAAACAATATGGTTGACGGAATGATTATCTCTCTTTCGCTTGAAACGAAAAATGTAGATTACTATAAAGAACTGATCAAACGGGGATTTCCTCTGGTCTTTTTCAACCGGGTATCAAACGAACTGGACACTTCCAAAGTACTGATTGACGATTATAAATGGGCCTTTTTTGCGACCGAACATTTAATCTATCAGGGTTTTAAAAAGATCTTTCACTTTGCCGGACCCGAAGAGTTAATGTTATCGCAAAACCGCAAAAATGGTTTTATTGATGCCCATAGAAAGCACAAATTACCTTTTACCGAAAATAACATCATCGAAACCGGACTTATGATTTGGGATGGTGAGCGGGTGATGGAAAAACTAATTAATGAAAACAATATTCCGGAAGCAATATTTGCAGTGAATGATCCAACTGCCATTGGCGCCATGCAAATGTTGAAAAAGCACGGCTACAAAATTCCCGAAGATGTGGCTCTGGTCGGGTTTACCGAATCGAAACTGGCGGAGCTAATAGAACCTCCGTTAACCAGCGTGGCACAACCCACCCTGGAAATTGGAAGGACTGCGGCTAAACTTTTACTCGAGCAAATTGAATCAAAAGGAATTTTTGTTCCGCAAACGGTAATACTAAATGGGCGATTAAATGTCAGGGAATCGTCGATGAAATTGAAATAGAGACCGGCCTGAAAAAATCCGGACCAGTCTCTTTTATCTAATCCAGGTGGAAAACCTCCTCCATATTGGCCCACCACTCTTCTTCTGCGCGGTTTTCAACAGGTCTTTGCATGGGCATCATAATGTCCCACCATTCCTTAGTCTTTGGATCGGCAGCCATTTTGGCCATATCGGCTGAGAAATCGTTGCCGATATATTCCATATAGGCAAATAACAATCCGTCTTTGTAAAAAATGGAATAGTTCGTTATTTTGCAGGCAGTTATCATTGTCAATACTTCAGGCCAAACAGCCGAATGATATTCCTTGTACCGTTCAAAACTTTGTGGGTCAACCCCAATAATTTGTCCAAATCGTTTCATATGAATGAGATTTTAGTCATTTAAGTCATTAAGTTGTCATTGATTGTTAGGTTAAAATCACTAAAGCAGCACAATTTCATATATACTAGGCACCTGTGAAAATTGTTTTAAGACCAGGCGGACCTTTTGTGTTGTCATTTTGGGGAGTTTTAGCTCCAACTTGCTGCCAATGGTAGTGCCCTTGGAGATGGTTTTCCACTTTTGGTCTGAAAGCGCCTGCAATTCAAATGCTTTCACTGCCTTCCCGCTTTCATAAATGATTGCCTTGTTAATTTTTTCAGGTTTACCTAAATCAATTTCAGCCCAGGGCTCTTTGTCTTCTTTTGCCGGAGACCATGCTTGTCCGGCCCAATCACCATTGTTAATTGAATTAATTCCAGTCCAATGCGGATTAGGATTGCTTGAGGCCAATACTTTTTTATTGTATGAAAGCGATTGAGCAACAATTTCTATAGGCTTTATATCCATCGCTTTGCCAGCCACCTCAATTTCGACAATAGTATTTATGGGTTGCAACGCCTCACTGGCAAACTCAATTACGTAATTTTGGCCTTGTTTGGTCAATTTCAAATTACCTCCGGAAGCCAGATGGCAACCTTTAATTTCCATACCTAAATCAGGAAGTACAATTTTAGGTGAATTACCATTCCATTTCAGGATATGCAAATAAATCATATTTCCTTTTCGGGTACTGACGCCCCAATCAGTAGGTTTGAACGGGCCACCTCGTGTACCGTAAATGCTGTAACCATATTTCTGAAGCCATTGCCCCATTTCTTTCAACCGGGCAATTTGTTCAGGTTCAATACTTCCGTCCGGTTTCGGACCAACATTAAACAGCAAATTCCCGTCGCCACCCGCTGACCGTATTAAGGTTTGAAGGCACTGTTCTAATGATTTAACTTCATCGTTTGGTTTCCATGACCATTGGCGGGCTATGGTCATGCAGGTCTCCCAGGGACGGGTGTTCTGAAATCCACCAATGCGCTGCTCAGGACAACCGAAATCGCCTTTGGCTCCAGTTCGGTCATTTATAATGATATCAGGCTGAATTTGATGTGCAAATTCAATTACTCCTTGTCCTCGTGTGGCATCAAATTTCTGTGGAACATCGAACCACAACACATACAACGGGCCATAATTAATCAAAAGTTCAGCCACCTGTTTTTTCAGGTAGGTAGTATATGCTTCCAGATCGCTTTTTTCACGGGCCATGCTGCCACCGGGACCTGTTAACGGGAAATCGGGATGATGCCAGTCGGTAGTGGAATAGTAGGTTCCAAATTCAATTCCCTGTTTTTTGCAGGCCTCAGCTAACTCCTTCACCACATCGCGTTTAAAAGGCGAATTCATGATGTTGTAATCGGTTTGACGGGTATTCCAAAGACAAAACCCATCGTGGTGCTTAGCCGTCAAAACAATGTATTTCATGCCGGCTGCTTTTGCTACGCTTACCCAATCATCGGCATTAAAATTAACAGGATTGAATTGTTTATAAAGATTATCGTACTCTTCAACCGGCACTTCGTTCCCTCGCGACCAACCTATCTCTGTTCCCCTCAAAGTAACAGGGCCCCAGTGGATAAACATCCCCAAACGGGCATCTTTCCACTCTTCAATCTTCTTTTCGTTTCCTATTGTTTTTTTGCTCCCGTCGGTCTGGGAATATGTATTCCATGAAAGACTATGCGACACAATGATGATAATTATAAATAGAACGAGATTATTTTTCATTTTTATCCTCTTTAGATGATTTTCGATCAGTTTAAACTATTTGCAAACAATTGAAATTCCTTTATCCCGGAGAAACCATTTCTTTCAAGAATGACGACTCTGAATTTTTGGGCAGTGACTGGCTTGATGTTCTGTTTCCAGTCGCCCATTTTTGTTTCAGAAGCAATGGTTATCCAATGACCATCTTTTTCGTATTGGATTTCAAAACTTTTAATTTCAGAATTCAGAAAAACGAGTTCGCTTACCGCAATGCTTTTTACGGTTTGTGGTTTGCCCAAATCGGCTTCCAACCAACCTTGTTTCTCAAAGAAAGCTTTCACTTCTTCGCTCCGGTAATTGAGTAGTTTGCCAAATTGGGAATCAAAATCAACATCAGTTCTGCGTCCGGGTTTCCAATACGTTTTTGGATTATCGTCAAAAGCAGCAGACGGATCGTGCAGAAACTGTCCAACGGAACTTGAGGCGCTTGCCTTGCAATTGTATGCCAACGATCCAGAAGTAGAAAAAGGATGTATCAGCGCCATTTGGTCCAGTGGTTCTTTTATTGTAAAGGTGATTAAAGTCGATATTTTCTCCCGATCAGAAGGTGGGATGACCAACTTCAAATACTTCTTTTCCTGAATGAAATGCACCTTTTTACCATTGATAAGACTGGCTTTCACGATTTTGAGCGGGAAAGCTGGCAAAGTCAATGTATCGCTTTTCATCTGCAGAATATTCAGATACATGTTATTTCCGTTGAAAGTGCACAGGTAATCACCGGTGGGCGTGTATGGGCCACCTTTGGTATTGTATACCGATTGACCGTGAAGTTTCAGCCAATTACCCAATTCGATTAACCTTTCCTGAAAATCTTCCGGAATCTGGCCTAAACTGTCTGGGCCAACATTCAGCAAAAGATTGCCATTTCCACCAGCACAGCGCATCAACGTTGTTGCGGCTTCACTGATCGGTCGAGGTGTATCCTTTGGGCGCCAGGCCCACTGATGCCCCAGATTGGTGCAGGTTTCCCAGGGGACTGCACCGTATCCGGCCACAAAACCTTCAGGAGTGGCATAATCGCCGTAAGGTCCGATAAAAGCGTGTGATTCGTCGGAATGAAAAACGTCCAGCCGATTGTTCACGATGATTCCAGGTTGCAATTTCTTGGCCAGTTCATAGATTTCCTTTGGTTTTACAGGGCTTGGAGAACCTTCGTAATCGATCCACAACAGGCTGATTTTTCCATAATTGGTCAATAATTCACGAACTTGCTTCAAAACACGTTTTGCAAAAACATCGTTGGTTTTCGGGTTACGACAATCCAGATCTTTCCAGTCAGCAGGCGAGAAATACCAGCAAATAGGCATACCTGCTTTATGAGCTGCGTCGGCCAATTCCTTGCAAACATCGCGCCCGAATGGAGTATTCATGATGTTGTAGCTGGTAGTCATGGTATTCCATTCACAAAAACCATCGTGATGTTTTGCCGTGAAAACCATGTATTTCATACCCGCTTTTTGAGCCAAAGCCACCCATTCTGCAGGATTAAATTTTATAGGATTGAATCCCTTATACAGTGAATCGTATTTGGCCTTCCCATAACCTTCTCGCGACCAGCTTATTTCGCCACCAAAACGGGTAACCGGTCCCCAATGGATAAACATCCCGAAACGCGATTCCTGCCACCACTTCATTTCAGCCCCAGTAGTTTTATATTCCTGGCCAATTCCTTTTAAATAAAGAAGGATGATAAATAAACTAACAAATAAAATTTTCGACTTCATCAATTTTTAGTTTAAGGTTTGTAAGACTGACCGACTTCGGCAAGACGTTTCACTACATTTTCGTCCATTAAACCATAGGGATTTGGAGCGCAGTTCAGCAAAAAATTGCATTTTCTCTTTTTCAGGATAGCCAAATGGCGATTGACAATATTATCAACCGACATGAGTTTTTCCTGCGGAAATTTCTTTTTCCAGAACCATTGACTTTGAATGCATGGGCCTTGCTGGGCGGCATATTTATTCCCCGGAGGCGTCCATTCGTCGTTCCAGGGTTCTTCGAAATGGAAGAAATCGACATTTTTATATACTGAATCAAGCGGGAGTCCACGACGAAGCTGGTAATGGTCGGTAATTAATATTTGCGGTTGCAACGATTTAATAAAAGCATATATTTCATCATGTTGCGCCTGTTTCCAAACAGTACCGCAATTTCCCCAGCCATCGAAGGTAATTGAACCGATTTTGCCGTAATGCGTAAGTAATTCTTTTAATTGAGCCTTGATAATTTCAATTTCTTCGGGAGTAATATCCTTCTCGATACCCAGTTGTCGATCCCAAATCGAAAAGTAAAAATGCGGTTCGATACCCCGGCTTCTGAACGCGTCGCAAAACTCCTTAACAATGTCACGATTAGCTACAGCGCTGGAGGCCACATCGTAAGTGGTGGTTTTGCTATCCCACAAGCAAAAGCCATCGTGGTGTTTGACCGTCAGCACCGCATATTTCATGTGAGCACTTTTGGCAGCATCGGCCCACTGGTTGCAGTCGAGTTTTGCCGGATTGAAGGACATTGGATCCTGTCCCGGTTCTACCCATTCTTTTTCGTGGAAAGTGCCCATGTTGAAATGAATGAACATCCCGAATTTCAGTTTCAGAAAATCTTTCCTCAGTTTTTCAAGCGATTGCGACTGAGCATCAATCATCAAAATAGAAACAAATAACAATGTGAAGAATAATTTGATTGTTTTCATATTAGATTGGGTAGGTTTATGTTGACTACTTAGCATTATTAAAATCTCTAACTGCCTCGAACATGTCCACTATGTTCTGCGGTGGCACGTCGGGTAAAATATTGTGTACTGGATTGAACACAAACCCACCTCCTTTTGAGAAGATTTCGAGTCGTTCAAAAACCTGATCGCGTATCTTCTGCGATGTTCCGGTGTTCAGCGTTCCAACCGTTTCGATGCCCCCTCCCCAAAATGTACAATCTTTCCCAAATTCTTTCTTCAGAAAATCAGGAGTCATCTTCCAGGCATTGGTCTGAACCGGGTTGAAGATTTCGATGCCAGCCTCAATCATGTCGGGCATGAGCAACGAAATGGAGCCACAAGAGTGAATAAACGTGTGCATTTTACTATGAGATTTCACGTAATCGCACAACATTTTATGGCGGGGCTTGAAAAGTTTGCGGTAGATTTCAACATCCATGAATGGCCCTGAATTCATTCCCAAATCATCCCCAAAACGGATGATGTCAACAATGTCGCCAACGGCATTGCATACTTTTTCAAGGGTCGCCAAATGACGGATCAACAGTTGATCGAGCAGTTTTTCAACGTTATACGGATCGCACATCAAATCCATCAGAAAATTATCCATCCGGCGCAAAAAAGTGCCCCATTCAAAAAGGTTGCATCCGCATACCACCAGCAATGCTTTATCTGTACTGGCACGAAGTTTCAATGTGTTTTCACGCAGTTTCTGCCAAAAATCTGATTCTCCGGCATGATCCCACGGACTATGCACATTGCGCGCCCACATGATTCGGCCCATTTCTTCATCCAGATTTTCGTAGGAATCGGGATATCTGTCAACATACGGGAAATAGGTCTGATCAAAGAATGTTGCGCCAACCGGCATTCTGGAAAGCATCCGTTTTCCATCGTTATCATAGGTTTGATAAGAGCCATCGGGCATTTGTGTTGGCTTAAAACTTTTCGGATAAAAAGCCGCGCCTCCATTGGCCATAGTTACCGGGCTCCAGTCGGAAGGCTGATCGTTAAACATGCGACCAATATCCAGCACATCAACTCCGAACTGATCCAGAACAGACATATCGGGTTGGGCCAGTTGCTGAACCACATCATAAATCAAAACCGGCAAATCTGGTCGGTTTAAATACTTCAGCAAATTACTGTAGGCAATAGCTGAAATACCGGAACTTGGGGTTGCACTTAAATCAATCGGAACACGATCCGGTTCCTTATGACTGATCGCAGCTAAAATTCGTTCTCTTGAGGTTGTCATATCTTTTGTTTAAAATTTAAGGTTGAAAGTTTACAGCTTACAGTTTCAACTTGTGCTACTTGTTTAAACCTGGAACTTTGAACATTTTTATCCGCTAATGCCAATCAAAAACGATGCTGTAACCAGTACCGCCAATCCCAGCCAAACCAATCCTTTGATTTTAGATTCAATCCCTTTCCATTCGCCGCGGAAAAATCCCCAAATGTTAGCGAAAACTATGGTCAGCGACATCAGGATTCCCCAGGCTATAAATGTAAATTCGCCCATTTTGCTGGTTCCCATTCCATAGAAAATATAATTGATAAACCACAAAAAGCTGGCAAAAGCGCACATGGTGTAATTGGTAATCAGTGTGCTCGTTTTGCCCTTGTAATAATTACCCAACGATTTATTTTTAATGCCTAGATAGATACACCAAATCAAGGTGGAAAGAAACGACCCTGCAAAAAAGAGCAAAAACACAGGGCATTTGGCAAATAATTCAGGGGCTCCTGCTTTAATGGATTCTTCGGCAATCATTTTGCCTTGTTCAAATCCAAGCGACATCGATGAACCAGTAACACCGACGAACAAGGCAGCGAAAAGTCCTTTGCGAAAATCAAAATCCGTATTGGCTTTTTCTCTTTTCAAGATTTCCAGTTTACGACTTTTTAAAATACCAGCATAGGCTGTTATACTTATTCCGAGGCAAGAAACAATAAGTCCGGAAATGAGTAAAATGCCGCCGTTTCCTTCAAACATTTTGCCTATACGTCCATCGATCATTGGTGGCAAAAGGGTTCCAATCACCATCATCAAACCCAAAGAAACACAAAAACCCAAGGCTACACCTAAGTATCGCAACGATAATCCAAATGTCAAGTTTGCTAATCCATAAATAGCGCCAAAAATAAAAATCAGCAACAAGTTACCCGAAGGAATTGTCTTGTATATCTCAGTGAAATTGGGAACAACAACCAGGCAAATAATCAAGGGTACAATAAAATAGGCAAAAAAACTAAAGGTCAGCCACGAATTTTCCCATTTCCATTGAGTTACTTTATCAAACGGGATACTGAAACTGCCCGAGGAAAATGCTCCGATAGCAATAATTAACATTCCGAACAAGATACTTGCAGTCATAAGTTGTATTTTTAATTCTTTGGTGTTTAGTTAGATTTTCATTATCATAAAATATTATTGAAATTTATTTACAAACTTAGATTTAAACCATTTAAAAAAGTTGAACATTTTAGGCAAATAATTGCACAATTAAGCGAATTGACATTCATTTGATTTTGCAATTCAAAATTTCAAATTAATTTGAAATGATTCATATCTAAATAAATACATGGCTTATTCCTCAGGCTATTTTTAAATTCAATAAATATACCCTTGAACACTTGAGCTTTTATTGAAATTTCGGAAACGTTTCCGTTAATTAAATCTTTTTCGGAAACGTTTTAAACTCCCCAGGTAAAATCGTATTTGTATTACTCAATAAAACACTTTAAACTTGTAGTATTAGTCTTATCTAAAACCAGAAAAATTTATGTACAATGAACTCATTAACGAATCTCTAATTTTCCAACTCAGAAATATTGCTTTTTTGAGTTTTACCAGGGATTTTGACTACTCTGATATCATTAGTCCGTTTACGCGTATGTACCTGATAACTGAAGGACACGGTTGCCTGATTATTGGCGATCATAAAACTATTCTTGAAGCCGGAAATCTATATTTGATTCCAAGCTTTACCTCATGCACCTATCATTTTGGAGCCGGATTGTCCCACTATTATATTCATTTGAGTATAGATCATCCCAACGGATTATCTCCTTTTAATATGTATTCCTTTACTAACAAAACCCAGGCTTCTGAACTTGATTATCTGCTTTTTAAGCGAATTCAACAAATCAATCCCGGATTACAACTGCCGCATCCCAATCCAAATGTTTATCAAACAAAACTTTGGCTTAGTAAAAAAGTGACTTATCAATCTGTTGGCCAGCATTTGGAAACTCTAGGTGTTTTGGAGCAAATCTTTTCCAGGTTTATTAAACCAGGAGAAAACCATACTATGAACAGTATGCTAAAATACAATATTCAACCAATCTTACTCTACATACAAAACAACCTGGAACAAGATATTAAGGTTGAAGAACTTGCCAACATGGCCTGTTTTTCAAAAGACCATTTTTCTAAAGTATTTAAGTCGATCACAGGAATGCCTCCATGTGACTACATTATCAGAAAAAGAATTGAACGTACTCAATTCCTGTTACTTACAACAGATCTGAATCTAAATGAAATTATCGAACAAACCGGCTTTAAAAGTGCATCATATTTCTCAAGGATTTTTAAAAAGATTACTTCATATTCGCCAGCCAAATACCGGTTGCAAGGTGGATAATTGGGATTCGTTCAACTCCGCCTTCGTTGATAAAGTTCAGATCAAAAATTTCTTCTTTGATGAGGGCCATCCTTCACTTCAATACCCATTTACGACCTTGTGCCTGAACACAAATAGGCAAAATTCTTATCTTCAGCAGGTAATGCAGCAACAGCTGAGGCAGTATAGTGACCAGCAATTGCAAAAACGGTCACTTTCCCTAATTCAGATTCTTTGGCCAAAGCATCAGTTAATGTTTTAAGCGAATAGCCTGACATAACAATCTTACCTAAAATTCAAGATAAAACTCTCGCTGCTTCGAGCAAGTGAGATTCGAATTGCTTGATTTTAGGATTCAGTATCTGTGAAGTTGATGCAATGGTATGTTCAACAACTTTATTCCCTGTCAGTAAAGTAAAGCGCATCGGGCAGGATAACATTTCAGAAGCACTCCTAGCAAAGAACTATCGGTTTGCTTCAAGGCAAACAAATGGTAAAGGCTGTTGAACTTCATCTAAATAACGGTTAGCCCATTTAATTTATCGCGCGGAACTATTTTAAAGAATTTCTAATACATTCCCTTCGTGTGCGGATCGTGGTAGGCAAGCGAAGCAGCAACTCCGTGGAATGAATGGCGCTCTGGAATTAACAGTAAAAGCTCTCGAAACTGGAGTAAGCCCACAGCAAATACTTGAAAATGCATTAGTTCCTGCTATGGATAAGGTTCCGGAATACATTATATCCAATAAAGAAACGGTTGAAAACACCACTAACAAACCAATATTGGCTAGGGTTATTGGTCCGTTTTCACCAGCAGGAAGGTTGTTCGATATGTCAGAAATAATGGTCGCTTCTTACATGGAACCTGAAGCAATCGCTTGTTTGCTCGAAAAATGCACTGCGTTTATAAAAAATTACTGTATTGAACTGAAACGCATCGACTGCTCGGGAGTGGTCATTGCCGAACCTGCGGCCGGGCTTCTGTCAGACTAAGCTTGCCAGTATTTCTCTTCCCAATACGTAAAGCAGATTGTGGCGCTGATGAGGTACAATGTGAAAGGTGTCCTTTTTGCATTAACAGTTTTTGGGTAACGAAACTGGCAGTTCCTGTAAAAAAAAACTATAGTCCTAGCCAATAAATAAAACAATATTGCCACCGACGACTCGGCTTGCGGATTTACCGACACGGCCATGGTACTGGCTGAAAAGAAATACATTTCATGGGTATTTGCAGCTTTGCTGTATGTCAATTTCAGTGGTTCGTTCTATTGTGGTCATGGAAGAAGGTACCATTGGCCCGGATAAAGAGTAATGCAGGTCTTAATATATTATTCCCCATAAGTGGAATTTATGTCTTCTTCTTCCGCTCTTCTATTCTTGCCATGGTCATCCTTTCCCTTAAGCCACCTTCTTTAATAAATTCTGCTTCCAACTGTTTGATCTGCTGATTTAGCAGATAGGATAATTGGTGCCAGAGCGACAATGTCCCGCCTGTCGTACGATTTCCACACCACAGATTGGACTATGTAAACTATTCGAAGCCTTATTTATTGGGTGGTGATTATTGTTTGCATAATCCACCTATTCCAATTGTAAAATAAATCATTCTTCCAGCATAATAATCTCCATATTTAGGCTTTCCAATCAGAGAATTTAAGCCAGCGCTTAATCTAACACTGGTATAATTATCATCATAATTGAAAGAATAATTGTTTTAAAAAAGCTTTAGTGATTTAATATCAATGTAACAACCAATCTTATAGTAAGGAAGAAAAGGTTCGTTCGCTGAATTATCTGACGACCCTAAGAATGTGGATGATAACAAATCCGCGCCAATACCTGCTAATGGGACAAATTTAAATACATTAGAATTTATCAATGTATATCCCCAATTACCTCCCAAAGTAAAATGTAGAGCCCTCTTATTCTTTGACCATTCTAAATTATTTGGAAAATCCATTGTCTTTTTTACTTTCCCAAAGCCAATATAATCATCGATTTGTATCACCATTTTTTGTCTAAGAATATCAACATTAATTCCCGGAAAACAGGATTAGTAATATAATTCGAAGCATTGCCATCCAATATCCATAGCCAAAAAAAATATTGCAACCTAACGCTTTATATTTTTCAGGTAAATTTTCATGATAGGTATATGCCTTTAAAGAATCTTTGTCACTTATTGGTTTATCAAAGGCTTTAATTTGATTGTTTGTTAATAAAAGAAGCCATACTGTCAAGTATTTTATGATTTTATTCATAGTTTAATTCGTATCTTTTTCAAATTACACACTAACAAACCAGTAACGCCAATATTCTCGATATTTTCTATTAAAACAGATTTTAAATTCTTTCTTCCCCTAAGAAACCATTTGCCAATAACTAATACAAATTTTATAACAGATATTTTTAGAAAATCAGGGAATTATCAATTTGAACATATTAATTTTTCGAACTGCTGTTACCCTCCGGATTCATCATGCTGGGTTTTCCGGCAAGTTGTGCGGCAGCATCTACATTGAAAGCTCCCTGTGTTACGATTTCCTCTCCATCCTTTAATCCTTTTGTTACAACATAGCTGTTCCCGAGCATAGGCCCCAGTTCTATTTCGCGTAACCTGAACACAGGTTCTTTTGAACCCGCCTGTTTTACGTATACAATAGAACGCTTACCCGTCCACAATACAGCTGTTCGGGGTATTACAAGACCATTCCTGTACTTATTAAGACTGGCTTTTACATTGCCGGTTACAAACATTTCAGGCTTTAATTTCCAGGAGCTGTTGCTGACTTCCACCCTGACTTTAGCCACCCGTGTTGCCGGGTCAATTACGGGATCAATAAAAAAAATTTTGCCGGTAAAATTAAAACCAGGAAGCGCCTGGACGGTAAAATCTATTTTATCTCCTGTTTTTAAAAATGGCAAGTCGCTTTCATAAGCATCAAACATCGCCCACAAGCGGGAAAGGTCTGCCACATCAAATAAAACGCCACCCGGAGAGATGTAATCTCCATTGTTTACCCGTTTTGCGATAACTATGCCGCTGGTGTTCGCTACAATCCGGACATCAGTCTGCACCTTCCCGTATTTTTCAATAGCAGAAATCTGTGACTGGGTAAGCTTCCATTGTTGTAATTTTTCTTTGGAAGCCTCATAAATCTCCGGTTGTACCTGCTTCATCCTGGACGCTTCCAGCAATTCCTGTTGTGC